>CAIVYX010000209.1 GCA_903910245.1 uncultured Opitutia bacterium
GGGACGATTTACGCTGGCAGAAAAGCCCGGCCGTTCGCATAAAGACGGCATGGCTTCGCCTTGCCGACTCATCCTCGCCCTCGACGTAGAGACCAAGGAGGAAGCCTTGGCGCTCGCCCGCCCGCTCGCCGGCAACCTCGCCTGGGTGAAGCTAGGCCTGCAGCTCTTCACGCGCCACGGCCCGGGTATCGTCGACGAATTCCATGCGCTCGGCTTCAAGGTCTTCCTCGACCTGAAGTTCCACGATATCCCGAATACGGTTTCGTCCGCGATCAAGAGCCTAAAGGGTCGCCCCTGCTCCCTCCTCACCATCCACGCCTGCGGCGGACCCGAGATGATCGCCCGCGCCGCCGAAGCCGCGAAGTCCACCCTGCCCGACTGCACGGTGCTCGGCGTGACGGTGCTGACGTCGATGGACCAAGCTCAGCTTTCGGCTTCTGGTGTCGCCCGCACTCCCGAGGAACAAGTCCGGCTGCTCGGCCGTATGGCCATCGGCGCCGGCATCGGCGGACTGGTCTGCTCGCCACTCGAACTCCCGATGCTCCTCCAAGATCTCGGCGCTGGCCCGACCCTCGTGACTCCGGGCATCCGTTACCCAGACGCCGCAGGCGATGACCAGAATCGCGTCATGACGCCAGCCCAGGCCGCCGCCGCGGGCGCCAGCTTCATCGTCGTCGGCCGTCCGATTCTCAAGGCCAAGGACCCCGCCGCTGAGACGCTCCGCATCCGCCGTGACATCGGCGAGATCGTATGAGCGCCGCCGACGACATCCTCGTTCTTCTCGCCGCGGGTTCCGCGCGGCGCATGCAAGCAGTCGTTGACGACAAAATCACTGCGCTCCTCGCCGGTAAACCGGTCTTCCTCCATTCGCTGCAATCCTTCCTGAGTACGGGCCTCATCGGCCGCGTGGTCATCACCTATCGCGACGAAGCCCAGCTCGCCAAGCTGAAGGCCCAGCTCACTGGGCATCTGCCCACGGCCACCCGAATCGATTTCGTGCCCGGCGGCGAATCCCGTCAGGATTCCGTCCTCGCCGCGCTCAACACATGCGAAGGCCACGCCGGCTTGGTGCACATCCATGATGGCGCCCGCCCGCTCGTCTCGCCCGAAGCCATCCGCAAGGTGCGTGAGAAGGCTAAGGAAACCGGTGCCGCCATCCTCGCTGGACGCGCCGCCGACACGGTGAAGATTGCCAAGGTCGGCTCGGCCTCCGTCGAGACCTCGCCGGATCGCGGCCTAGTCTGGACGGCCGAGACGCCGCAGGTTTTCCGCACCGCCATCGTGCTCAAGGCCTATCGCAAGGTCGCCGAAATGCAGCGCAAGGTGACCGACGACAGCTCCGCCGTCGAATTCGTCGGGCAGGATGTCTCTTTAGTCGAGAACCCTTCGGTGAACCTGAAGCTGACGCGTCCGGCGGACTTCGTCTTAGCGGAAGCGATTCTGAAGTCGCGCTGAGCGCTCAGTAACCGGCCTGACGGAGTGCGGCGTCCAGCTTGGCCTGGAAGTCGGTGATGTCCTGCGGTGTCGGACGATATCCCGGCGACCGCGCGGCCATGCCAGGGCGACCCTGATGATCGATATACCAATCGGCCTTTTCGCCATCAGAGAAAGTAACATGGCCGCTGACCATGGCATGCGGCTGAGCGATGGTGTCGACCTCGACGGTCACGGCACCGGCGCCTTGGACGGTTTCAGCGGGGACGGCAGCCTCAGCGGGGGCGGCGTCGGCGACGGGCTCTTCCACCGGCTTGGGCTCTTCCTTCTCGACGAGCGCAAGATTGAGGTCGTCCACGAGAAAACGGACGTCCATGTAGGTCATCGGGACCTCGAGCTGCGTCGAAAGACGCTCTTGGATCTGCGAAAGCGTAGCGCCTTCGGCTACCCAGGCGGATACCTTGGAAATCTGTTCGGGGGTCAGTCGGGCCATAGTCGGCTAAAGTGTGGGACCCTCCGCCGATTTTCAAGCGTCTCGTCGCTTATTCGTTGGAAAAAACGCCCCCGTGCACCAAGTTAAGCCCATGCAGTCCGAGATCAGTTGGCAAAAGCAAGGAGCGTTCACCGACATCGTGTACGAGAAAGCCGATGGTATCGCCCGCGTGACCATCAATCGCCCCTCTCGCCGCAATGCCTTCACCCCGGACACAATCGCCGAGATGCTCAAGGCCTTCTCCGATGCACGCGACGATGCCTCCATCGGCGTAGTGCTCCTTCGTGGCGCTAACCCGCAGGACGACGGCAAGTTCGCCTTCTGCGCCGGCGGCGACCAAAAGATCAGGGGCGATAAAAAAGGCGGCTACATGGGTAAGGACGGCGTGCCTCGCCTCAACGTCCTCGACCTCCAACGGCTCATCCGCTCGATGCCCAAGGTCGTCATCGCCCTCGTGGCCGGTTTCGCTATCGGTGGCGGTCACGTGCTCCACGTCATCTGCGACCTCACCATCGCCGCCGACAACGCGGTCTTCGGCCAGACCGGCCCGACAGTTGGCAGTTTCGATGGCGGCTTCGGCGCCTCGTACCTCGCCCGCATCGTCGGCCAGAAGAAGGCCCGCGAGATCTGGTATCTCTGCCGCCAGTACGACGCCAAGCAGGCCCTCGAGATGGGCCTAGTCAACACCGTCGTCCCCTATGAACAGCTCGACGCCGAAGGCGTGAAGTGGGCGCAAGAGATCCTGACGAAGAGCCCCCTCGCCATCCGCTGCCTCAAGTCGGCCTTCAACGCTGAACTCGACGGTCAGGCCGGCATCCAAGAACTTTCCGGCAACGCCACCCTGCTCTATTATCTTTCGGAAGAGGGCGACGAAGGTCGTGCCGCTTGGAACGAGAAGCGTCCTCCTAATTTCCGAAAATTCCCTTGGCTCCCGTAAATCCGATTCGCGTCACCGAGCGCGCCCAGAAACTTGCGACCGAGATCCTCCGCCCCGGCGACATCGCCGTCGACGGCACCGCCGGCAAAGGTCGCGACACGGCCTGCCTGGCCCAAGCCGTCGGCCCCTCGGGGCATGTGCACGCCTTCGATATCCAGCCAGAGGCCATCGCCTCCAGTCGTAATCTCCTCGAGGTTACGGCCCTCATCGACCGGGTCTCCCTGCACCTACGCAGCCACGCAGAACTGGTCGACGTCCTGACGCCAGCACAACGCGGCAAGGTCGGAGTCGCGATTTTCAATCTCGGCTATCTTCCAGGCGGCGATGCCTCCATCATCACGCAGCCGACCTCGACCGATCTTGCGCTCCGCGAAGCCTTCAGCAACCTTCGTCCCGGCGGTCGCCTCATCTGCGTCGCCTACACCGGACACCCCGGCGGCACCGAAGAATCCGACATCGTCCTAAAGTTTGCCGAGGAACAAGCCGCCGCTGGGCTCCACGTCGAGAAGATTGGCTATTACCCAACGCCCGGTAAGCCTTGGATCCTCGTCGTGAACAAGCCAGCGGCTTGAAGTAGGAAGCATTCCTTTCACTCTATTTAAGATGACCGCCAGACGACGCATCATCTTGACCGGGGCCACGGGCCTCATCGGTTCGGCTTTGTCCAAGCGGCTCACGACACTCGGATACGAAGTCATCCCCTTCCGCTCCCGACATGACGGGTCCGGTGGCTTTAATCATCTTACAGGTCAAATTGATCGCGCTTACCTCGAAGGCGCTCACGCCGTCATCCACCTCGCCGGCGAATCCATCGCCCAACGCTGGTCCGTTGCCGCCAAGGAACGAATCTTGGCCAGCCGTCGCGACGGCACCCGCTTACTCTCCGAGGCCCTAGCCGGCCTGGTGCACAAACCGGAGGTGTTCATCTCTATGTCCGGTATCAACCGCTACGGACTACATCGGTCCGAGACCCTCGACGAATCGTCAGCGGTCTCCGCTGCTGGCTTCCTGCCGGCCGTAACCAAAGCATGGGAAAACGCGACCCTAGAGGCCAGCGAGGGAGGCATCCGTACGGTCTTGCTGCGGACTTCGCTCGTTCTTTCCTCCACTGGCGGCGGCTTACAGAAAATGCTCCCTGCGTTCCGCCTCGGACTCGGCGGCCCCATCGGCGGCGGGCGGCAACGGATGAGCTGGATTGGCCTCCCCGACCTCATCGAACTCATCGTCTGGTGCCTGGACAACCCAGCCATCCGCGGCCCACTCAACGCCGTGGCACCCCAGACAGTCACCCAAGCCGAATTTGCCCACACACTAGGCGCCATCCTCCGCCGTCCCAGTTTTATTCCGTTACCCGCATGGACGCTCTCCCTCCTCTTCGGCCAGATGGGGCGCGAGACCATCCTCAGCGACCTGGCGGCCCGCCCGGCGGTGGCGCTCGGCGGTGGTTTCCGCTTCGCCAAGCCCAACCTTGACTCGGCCCTCCGCCAAGCAATCAGCGAATGATTTTGGGTTGAAGGAACCGAGTCAGAGAGAGATTGTCCGGCCATGGTTCGCGCTGCCTTCGTCTTCATGGTCCTACTCCTCGCTGGGTGCGACGACGGCTCGCGCGCCGACACTCGCACGCTCGACGTCGAAGACGAAGATTTCCGCCAAGGTCAGAACTTCTATAAGAGCGGCGAAGTCCGCAAGGCCCTTGAATCCTACCTCAAGGTGATCGACAAACGTAAAGGTGCCGCTGAATCCAATCTCGAAGCCGGCCGCATGTACCTCGAGCTACAGGATCCGCTCCCGGCCATCTACCACTTCAACCAGTACATCCGCCTGAAGCCGACGTCCGAGCAATCGAACCTCGTCCGCCAGCTGATTAAGACCGCCGAGAAGCAGTTCATGCAGCAACTACCCGGAAGGCCGATGGAACCCGACGCCCTCGGTGGCTCCGACCTCAATGCCAAACTCCGTAACCTCCAACTGGAGAACGAGAAACTGAAACGCGAACTGGCCGATTACAACCGCACCCAGAAAGGGCTCGTCCTGCCAGCGAAGACCACCAGCGAGAAGCCGGCTGAAAAACCAGCGACGGCCGAAGACGGAAAGCCCCAGCGCTTCCGCCAATACACGGTCGCAAAGGGCGATAATCTTTCGAGCATCGCCCGGAAGATATACGGCGATGTCAGCCCCGCCCGCATCTCCGCCATTTACAACGCGAACCGGGACAAAATGACGTCGGTCAACAGCCTGCCGAAAATCGGCACGGTGATCCTCCTTCCGGAGTAAGCCATGCGCCTGACGCGCATCCGGGCCGCCGACTTCCGCAACCTGACCTTCGCGGACGTCTCCACGGACGCCCCTCGCGTCTTTCTGCTCGGCGATAACGGCCAAGGAAAGACGAACCTGCTCGAAGTCGCTGCGTTAGTGTCTTCGTTCCGTTCCTTCCGCACGACGGACATCTCGCCGCTTATCCGCTCCGGCTGTACCGAAGCCCGCCTACGGCTCGACGTCCGTCTCTCGCCAGAGGAAAACGCCGAGATCGAAATCCGGCTCGCGAAAGGCTCGCGCAAAGCCCTGCTCAATGGCACGCCGGTCGCTTCGGTCGCCCAACACCTCGGGCAGTTCCCGACAATCGTCTTCTGCTCCGACGACCTTCGCCTCGTGCGCGGATCGCCGTCCAATCGCCGCCGCTGGCTCGACGCCGCGATCGGCGGCACCGATGCCGCCTACCTCACCGCCGTCCGTGACTACGGTCGCGCGCTCGACGGACGTAATGCCTTGTTGAAAGCCACCGTCCGCGCCGACGAAGAACTGCGTGCCTTCGAGAAAGCGATGCTCGCGCCAGCGCAGCTCATCGCTGCGACCCGCGCCCGTATTTTGCCCGACCTCGCCGCGACGTTACGCGACGCGTGCGCCCGCGCGGGCTTTCCGGATCAAGGCGCCGACTTGGTTTACCAACCGGACGTGGCCGCCGACCAAATCGTCGAGATCTGGGCGAAGACACGCGTCGCCGACCTCGCCACGGGCACAACCCTCCGCGGCCCCCAGCGAGACGACTTCGGGATGCTCTTCGCCGGCAAGGATGCATCCGACTACGCCTCCGAAGGCCAGCAACGTCTCCTCGTTCTCGCCCTCTGCCTCGCCCGTCTCCAGCGCGACACCCTCCTCGCCCCCACACCACCGGTCATCCTGGCCGACGATGTCCTCGGCGAGCTCGACGATACCCGCCGAAGGGCCTTCTGGAACGAAGTCGGTGAAAAGCATCAGGTTATCGCGACAGGCACCGTTCCCCCGCCTTCTGGCGACTGGCTGACCTACAGGGTGTCTGGGGGCAGCTACCTTCAGGCCTGATTTTGGCGTTGTTTTATGGGAAACTGACCCCTTGGATGGGGGCATGTCGGACTTCCTTCTCTACGCCTCCGTGGTGGCCCTCTTCCTCGTTTGCATTCTAGTGGTCCTCGTGATCCTAATGCAGCGTCCCAGCGCTAACGCTGGCATGGGCTCGGCCCTCGGTGGTGGCGCCGCTGAGACGGTCTTCGGTGGCGAATCCGCCAACGTCCTCTCGAAGATGACCACGACCCTCACGGTCGTTCTCTTCGTTCTCAGCTTCGGCCTCTACCTCGGCTTCGTCGCCCGCGAAAAGCCGGTCTCTAAGGCCCTCGACGCCAAGGCCACCGCCCCGGTCGCCGCTCCGGCTGCTCCGGCTGCCACTGCGCCCGTCGCCCCCAAGGCTCCGGTTGCCACTCCGGCCGCCCCTGCCTCTGCTGCTGCCAAGCCCCAGTCCACCCCGGCTCCGGCTGCGACGACTCCGGCGAAGCCCGCCGCTCCGGCTCCGGCCAAGTAAGCCTGAGTGAGAACTCGACTGCTCAGCCTGTCTGTCCGCTGGGTAGCGTGTCTCATCGCACTCGGTGGCTTCGCGCAATCACGGGTACCTTCCGCCCCGGCGCTCGATCAGCTGACGCCCGAGCAAGGCCTGGCCTTTCTCGCAGGCTTCCGTCACTCCCGACTGAACGGCGACCTTTGCCTGCGCTTCGAGGTCGTCCACAAGCCGCGCAAAGGCGAATCGCTACCCGCGGTCAAAGGCACGCTCTGGGCCTCGACCCAGGGCGATGCCCAACTCCTTCGCGGAGAGATCAAGGACGCCCAAGGTAAGCCGTCCTTGGCCTTCATCACCTTCAAGTCGGCCCAGATCAGCCATGTCTGGGTCTCCCGCCACGGCGCCCCCGCCCACGAACTCGACAACAAGACTCCGCTCATCCCGCTGGCCGACGGACTCATCCTCTCGCCCTTCGACCTCCAGCTCCCCTTCACGCATTGGCCCGCCACGGCCTACCTGACCACCGAGAAACGTCGACGTCCGGTGCACACCTTCGACGCGCTCAATCAGGTCGGCCACGAACCCGCGAAGGTGAACTACGCGATCGACCATGTCTACGGTGTGCTCATCCAGGCGAGCTGCTTCGACACGAACGGCAAGAAGACCCGCACACTTCAGGTCGAGGAATTCTCGAAGGTCGACGAGCAGTGGATGCTCGCCGCGTGCAGCCTGCTCGACGAAACCACGCGCGACGCCGACCTGCTCCGCATCACCGAAGCCGCGCTCGGCGGAAGTTTCGCGCCGCAGATCTTCGAACCCGCCACGCTCGCGCAACCCGCCGCCACACCGGCTAACTTCAAGAAACTGTGAAGACCCGAGTCACCGCCGCCCAAGTCGCCCGCTATTGCGACCTGCTCACCAACGGTAAGCACATCGCCGACTTCGAAGGCTCCCGCAACGGCCTCCAGCACAAGGGTACACGCCCAGTGCGCAAGGTCGGCGCGGCCGTGGACGCGGGCGCTAAAGTCTTCGCCGAAGCCGCCCGCCGCGGCGTCGATTTCCTGATCGTCCACCACGGGATGTATTGGCGCCCGGTCTCGCCCGAACGCGAGGTCCGCAAGCTCCGCAAAGCTGCGCTGAAGAAGACCGGTCTGTCGCTCTACTCCAGCCACCTGCCGCTCGACGCTCATCCCGCCATCGGCAACAACGCGCTCATCGCCCAGGATCTAGGACTCAAGGTCGTGGATTGGTTTGTGGATTACGAAGGCCTGCCCATCGCCTGCATCTGCAAAGGTATCTCACGCGCCACGCTGCGCAAGCGCCTCAAGGCGTCCTACCCGCAGACCTATAAGGGCATCGAGTTTGGATCGGCCAACCCGAAGAAGATCGCCATCCTCAGCGGTAGCGGCCGCAGCGCCCTCGATCACCTCAAGGCCGAAGCTTGCGATACGCTCATCACCGGCGAGCTCCGCGAAGAACATTTCAACGAAGCGCACGAACAGGGATGGAACCTCTATCCCTGTGGACATTACGCCACCGAGACCTGGGGCGTGAAGGCCCTCGCCGCCGCGGTAGCCGCAGAGTTCGGCGTGAAGTGGGAATTCATCCCCACCGGCAATCCGCTCTGATGAGCCCCGGACGGCTAGCCCCGACTCCGACCGGCTATCTGCACGTCGGCCACGCCCGCACGTTCGCTCTCGCCGCCCAACGCGCCACTGGCGGGACGCTGATCTACCGCACCGAAGACCTCGATGCGGGACGATGCCGACCCGAGTTCGCCGCCGCCGCCATCGAAGACCTGCGCTGGCTCGGACTGAGATGGTCGGAGGTACCCGACGTCGGCGGCCCGCACGCCCCCTACGTGCAATCGCTGCGTCTGCCCTGGTTCCTTGAGGTCTGGCAGAAGCTGCAAGCTGCTGGCGTCCTCTACCCGTGCGATAAGTCCCGTAAGGATGTCGAACGGAGTCTGATGGCCCCGCACGCCGAAGATGACGCCGAGCCTATCTTCCCGCCGGCCCTGCGTCCTTCGCTCGACGCTGGACGCGGAGCCCGCGAACCCGGCCCGACCAACTGGCGCTTCCGCGTCCCCGATGGCGAGACGATCACGTTCGTGGATGCGTTCCAAGGCCCGCAGACGTTCGTGGCTGGCCGAGATTTCGGCGACTTCCTCGTCTGGCGTAAGGACGGCTTCCCCGCCTACGAACTCGCGGTCGTCGCCGACGACCACGCCATGGGCATCACCGAAGTCGTGCGTGGTGCCGACCTCCTGCTTTCGACGGCTCGTCAACTCCTGCTCTATCGCGCGCTCGGCTGGACACCGCCCTCCTGGGCGCACGCACCGCTCATCGTCGACGCCGACGGCAAGCGTCTCGCCAAGCGTACGGCCGGACTCTCGATCCGGGAACTCCGCCAAAAAGGAAAGACGCCGGAGGAAGTCCTCGCGGCGTCTTTGCAACAGCTGCTGAGCTGAAGGCTTACGCGCCCTTCTTCGTGTCGGCCGCCGCCTTGGGCGCAGCGCCCTTCGGAGCGGAGCTAGGAGCGGCAGTCGCCCCTGAGACGATCTTCTCGCGGAAAGCCTTGAAAGGCTTGGCCAGCGTCTCATCGCCTGCAGTGAGCGCCAACGCTTCGTCGATATACTTCAACGCCTGCTCCTTAGCGGTCGGGTCAATCTGGATGAGGATGCGAGCCTTATTGAAAGGCAGCACCGCCTTGCGCGGGCCAGTGACGTCGGCGAATATCTCGTCGAGGGCGACCTCCGCTGACTTGAAATCCTTAGCTGCGATGGCGTCGTTAATCTTCTGGCCGAGCACGCGGCTCTTGGCCGAACGGTCGGCCGTGGATTTCTGTTCCTGTTCGAGGGCCGTCTTGCCTTCGGGCGTGTTCTTGAACGAGGCGAGCTTTTCGAGGTATTCCTTGGCGTTCTGACCGCCAAAACCGACGGTCTTGCCGAACACTTCGCCCGACTTGGCGTCGATGAGCAATACCGTGGGGAAGCCCGAGATACCGAACTTCTTCGAGAGCTCCGCGTTCTTGGCCTTCAGTTCAGGAGCCTGCGGCGTCTTGCGCGGATAATCCAGTTCGACGAGCACATACTTAGAGGCGACCGCGGCGAACTCGGCTGACTCGAAGACTACCTTATGCAACTGAATGCAGGGTGGGCACCAGTCGCTGCCGGTGAAGTCGACGAGCACAGGCTTGTTCTCCTTGATGCCCTTAGCCTTGGCGGCGTCGAGGTCGGTCAACCAGGTGACATCGGCACGTGCCGTGATGGTCGCGAGGAATAGGAGAGTCAGGATGAGTTTCTTCATAAGAGAGATTATTTCTTGTCCTTGTCGGCGGCCTTCGCGGCGGCGACTTGGGCGCGGAATTCCTTCAGTTCGCTGGTGAGGTCAGCGGGATTATCCGCGATGATTTCGTCAAGGACCTTGAGCACGGCGGTGTGGTCGCCCGGCTTGCAGGCCTGAACGCTACCCACGCGGGCGTTGACGGAGAGGGTCACCTTAGCGGCGCCAGTGAGGGCCTTGTCCTTGATGAACTTGGCGATCGCGGCCTCGGCAGCAGCGAGGTCCTTCTTCTCAAGGAGAGGCGTGATGAGCTTTTCAAGTTCTTCGCCGTAGCCACGCACGAGAACTTCGTCCTTCTTGCCCTGGGAGAACTTGGCCTTTCCTTCGGAGGTATTGGATTTCATCAGGTCGGCGAGGTGGGCGAGATACTTCACCGGTCCGCCAGCCTCATAGCCCGTCTGGGCGAAGGGCTCGCCATTTGAATCGAGCAGCATAATCGTCGGGAAACCCTCGATGCCGAACTTCTCGGAGAGGGCCTTGTTCTTGGCCTTCACCTCTGCGCTCTGCTTCTTCTTCTGAGGGTAGTCGAGTTCGACGAGCACGAAATCCTTAGTGGCCGCGGCGAACTCCTTCTGGTCAAAGACCTCCTTCTTCAGGCGGATGCACCAGCCGCACCAGTCGCTGCCGGTGAAGTCGACGAGGATCGCCTTCTTCTCGGCCTTGGCGACCTTGATGCCCTCATCGAGGTCGGTGAGCCAACCATCGGCGGCGGAAAGGGAGAGGACGCTCAGGCACAGAGCGACAGCAGCGAGGGAAAGGCGGGGCATCCCCCAAGGATGCCCTACAGCCTAAACGAGGCAACCTGCAATCAGCCAACCCTGCGTTGCCAATATGAAGTTTATCCCTCACTTAACCCCCATGGCTGGCACCCGCATTATCCTCGTCGACAACGGTTCCTACGAACCTGCGGCAACGTTAGCCCTGCGGGGACTGGCCCAGGAAGTCAGCAAGCTCATCGGCCAACCCGTTCTGCCGGTCTCGACGATGCATTCGACGAAGATCGACCCTGCCCTGCTCGGCGGTATCCCGGCGGTCATCTTCGAAGGCGCCGTGCAACAGGCCAAACTCGATGGCATCGACGAACTGGTCGTGCTCCCGCTCTTCATCGGACCCAGCCGCGCGATCACCGAATACCTCCCCAAGGTCTTCGCAGACACCCAACCCGGCGCGATGAAACTCAGCATCCGCGAACCGCTCTTCGGGCCCGAGCTGGTGACCATGCTAAGCGACAACCTGAAGTCGACCGGTTGGACCAAGGGTAGCGGTACGGTCTACCTTTGCGATCACGGCTCCCCCATTCCTGAAGTGACGCGTTGCCGTAACTTCTTCGCCTTCTCTCTGCGTAATCAGCTGGGACTGAAGGACGATGAGTTGATCGCCTGTTCCATGGAACGACGCGAAGGCGCGGAGTATGACTTCAATAAGCCCTTGCTCGAAGACGCGCTGCAACAGGCCAAGGGCGAGGTCGTCATCCTGATGCTCTTCCTCCTCCCGGGCCGTCATGCCGGAGGGGACGGCGACGTCGCGACCATCGTCAAGGAGCACGCCCCCGAAGGTCTGCGCTGGAAGCTCAGCCCGTTGCTCGGCACCCACCCCGCCCTGCCCGCGCTGCTCTCCCGTCGACACCTTCACTCTCCCAATTTCAGGACCACCAAGATTGCGGCCATCACCGCGCTGCTCGCCACGGGATTGCTGCCCGTCTTAGGCAGCATACCCGCCCCGAAAGACCAAGGAACAGGCGAGAGCCTCATGATCTGGCTCGGAGCATTTGCCGTGATCTTCACGATCCTCTTCCTCTTCTTACGGGCTAAGGCCTGGAAGAAGTCCTGAACTCAGGCGAACGCCGCGATGCGGCCCATGAGGCCGGCATGACGAGGCGGAGCGACGACCGCGCCGACGACCGCGATGAGCGGCGTGGGCAGGATGGAAACGTCGACCTTGCCTGAAGCGAGATCGGTCAGCGTGGTGAGCACGTCCGACGCGCCATCCTGCGAGACCTTTGAAAGTAAACGAATCGGTAAATCGCCCTGAGCGCCCGCGGCGATGAGCTTCACAGCGACTGACGGCAAGGCCTTCGCACCCATGTAAAGACAGAGCGTGGCGCCCGTCTCGATGTGAGCTTTCCAATTCTGATCAGTGCCATCGGCGCAGTGGCCGGTGAGGAATGTGACTGAAGCGGCCTTGCCGCGATGCGTCAACGGGAACGCGGCATCCGCGCCCGCAGCCGTCGCCGCAGTAATACCCGGCACGACTTCAAAAGGAATGCCATGGGCGGCGAGATGGTCCATCTCTTCGCCGAGACGACCGAAAATACCAGGGTCGCCACCTTTGAGCCGGACGATGAGACCACCCTGACGCGCTTCCCGCACGATCACGGCGTTGATCTCGTCCTGAGTCATCGAGTGGACCCCGCAGCGCTTCCCGACCGGCACAATCTTGGTCGTCGCCGGAATCTCTTCCAAAAGGGCATCCCCCGGCAGGGCGTCGTGGATGACGACATCCGCCTGCTTGAGCAGGCGCAGACCTCTGACGGTGATCAGGTCCGGGGCTCCGGGTCCTGCACCGACGAAGGCCACCCGGCCGATGTCACAATTTACCATTTATTTAAACTTGACCCCTATTTATGTA
>CAIVYX010000210.1 GCA_903910245.1 uncultured Opitutia bacterium
ATAAGGGCCGCGAGAGATTCGGCGGTATGGATCGCGGCAAGCTTCTGTTTGCTGGCCGTGTGGCGGAAAGGGCCGACGCCGGTGTAGTCGATGCGCACGCCGGCGAAGCGGGCGAGATGGGCGGGCTCATTGAGCGTCACGCCCACGATAGCGAAATCACCGAGCAACGCGCGGGCCGCGGCGGACGAGGCGTCGTCGCCACCCAAGTGGACGCCGTCGGCTTCGGCGCGGAGCGCGACCTGCGGCGAATCATTGACGATGAACGTCGCACCATAGTCGCGACAGAGTTCGGCAATCGCGGCGGCTTCGGCGACCCAGACGTCTTCCCGAAGATGCTTCGCGCGGAGTTGAATCCAGCGCACGCCGCCTTCAAGGGCGGCGAGGGCCTGCGCCCGATGCGTGAGCGGCGAGGCGTCGAGCGTCAGGAACTGCAGGCGCGGGAACACGGCCTAGTACTTGCGCTTCAACTTGCGCGCTTCTTTGCCATACCAAGCGCGCTCGAGGTCGAGGAACGCGCGGACGGGATCGGGCTGTTTCCAAACCGAGCCGATGAAGGCGATACCATCGAAGCCCATCTCGCGGGCCTGCGCGGCGTTCTTCGGGGTGATGCCGCCGAGCGCGTGGACCGGGGCGCCGCCTTCGGCCTTCCAGCGTTGGAGGATGACCTCGTATTCGCGGAGCGTGCGGCGGGGGCGATGGTCCTTCTTCGAGACGGACTCGAAGATCGGCGTCAGGAAGACGTAACCGCAGGCCTTGTCGGTCGAGCGGAGCTCTTCATAGTCATGGCACTTCGCGCTGACTGGAGCGTGCTTGGGCCAGCGGCGCGGGATGCGTTCGCCCGGGTGCATCTGGAAGCCGCCGAGTTTGTGCGACTCGACCAATTCCGGCTCTTCGCCGAGGACAATGCGGGGCCAGAAGGCCTCGGGGATTGCGCGAAGGAACTCTTCGTAGTGGCGGCGATCCCAATCCTTGCGGACTTGGACGTGGAGGCGGCCGAGACCGGCGTCGAAGAGGCGACGGACCTGCTTGGGATCCCAGCTACCGTCGTTGGGAGTGAAGAGCACGAGATTCTCCGGGGCCGGGGCTTCCGGCTCGCTGACGAAGAGTCCTTTGATGAATTTGAACATGAGAGAGGTCAGCCGCCTTGAGCGGCGCGGATGACGAGGATGCGGGCGCCTTCGGCCAGCGCGTGGGCGGACCAGCGGGAACGGGGGACGACCTGTTCGTCGACCGCGGCGGCGACGGCCGGCTCCTGGGCGACGCCCAGCTCGGCGAGCAGGTCCGCCAGCGAACGAGCGGCGGTCTCCTTGGGCTCATCGTTGACTGTTACGCGCATGTGAAAACCACCCTGCCCCGCGGGGGGCGGGCTGGCAAGCGGAGGTTTGGGGTTGCGAGGACGGACGGGCGGGCTTGGCTGAAACCCATGAAGACCCTCCGCCTTTGCCTGCTCTCCGCCGTGGCCATCATGGCCGCCCTGCCCCTTTTCTCCTCCAACAACCAAGTCCAAATGAAAGACCCTGTCGCCAGCACCCCTCGTGCCATCATCCATACCAACTACGGCGACATGACCGTCGAGTTCTGGCCCGACGTCGCCCCGCGCACCGTGGACAACTTCCTGAAACTCTCCCGCGAGAAGTTCTATGACGGCACCGCCTTCCACCGCGTGATCAAGGGCTTCATGATCCAGGGTGGCTGCCCGAACTCCAAGGTCGGCGCCCGCGGCGTCCCCGGCACCGGTGGCCCCGGCTACATGGTCAAGGCCGAGTTCAACAACCGCGCCCACTCGAAGGGCGTGCTCTCCATGGCTCGTTCGAGCGACCCAGATAGCGCCGGCAGCCAGTTCTTCGTCTGCCACGGCGACGCCTCTTTCCTCAATAATAAATATACAGCCTTTGGCAAACTCGTCGCCGGCGAAGAGGTCCTCAACAAGATCGCGGCTATCCGCTGCGTCGGCCAGGAGGGCTCTACCCCTACCGAACGGGTCGAAATCACCAGCGTTGAGCTGGTTGAGGCCAAGTAATCGTTCCCTCTTTACAGTCCCTCCCAGCCGCCTAGCCTAACGTCTCCCCATGAAAACCCTCAGCATCCTCGCCCTCCTCACCGCGGCTACCGCCGCCCAGGCCTACACCCTGGACGTCAACGTCGGTCACTCCAAACTCTCAGGTACCTATGACGACGTCAACGTCATCGGCCTCGGCGTCGGCTCCCACCTCAACAACGAATTCCACCTCGGCCTGAACGTCAGCCGCAAGAGCATCTATGATATGAACGTGGCCCTCGTCGATGCCAAGGCCACCAGCGCCACCCTCGATCTCACCTACAGCCTGTCCCCCATGGGCGGCATCCGTCCGTTCATCGGCGCCGGCGTCGGCGCTGTCCGCTTCACGGGCGACAGTATCTTCACCAAGGACGCCTTAGCTACGAAGCTCTTCGTTGGCATCGCCTTCCCGATCACCCAGAACGTCGAGCTCTCCGTGTCCGCCCAGAGCTCCAAGTTCCACGGCGTCCAGGAACTCCAGAACGGCGCGAAGACCACCGTCTCGAGCGTAGACGGCATCGCCGCCGTTCGCTTCAACTTCTAAACGAAGTTCGAGCCCAAACAAAAGCCGCCCAACTGGGCGGCTTTTTTATTGGCGGTATTCCAGCCGACCTCAGGGAGCGAGCAGGCCGCGGTCCTTCATCCAGGCACCGAGCAAGTCCGTCCACTTCTTCGCAGCTTCGCAGCGCTCGGAGGCGCCCCAGCCATGGCCGCCCTTGGCCCAGACGTGGACTTCAGCGGAGCCGCCCATCGACTTAAGCTTTGCGGCGAGGGCCATTGAGCCTTCGGCAGGGTAAGAATCGTCGGCACTGTGTGCGAAGAAGGCCGGCACCGGCTTGGTACCCTTAGGCGGAATCACGCCATCTGGGCCATCGCGCAAGGTGCTGTCCGGCTTGTCCTTCTCAAAGAGATAGGCCGGGTAAACCATCACCGCGAAATCCGGGCGGGCAGCATCGGCTTCGGCTGGCGAATAGGCCACGCGGGCAGCGAGGTTACCACCGGCAGAAAAACCCAAGATGCCGACCTTGGCCGGGTCCGCGTTCCATTCCTTGGCACGCTCGCGCACGATCTGAATCGTGCGACGGGCGTCCATCACTGGGACAATCCAAGGCTTATCCTTGTCCCGACGCGGCACGCGATAGCGCAGCACCACAGCGGCGCTGCCAAACGCGTTGAGACGACGAGCGACTTCGGCGCCTTCATGTTCTTCCGCGAGGATGCCGTAGCCGCCGCCGGGGCAGACGATGACGATCGGGGCGCCGGGCTTGGCGGCGGGATAGACCACGAATTCCGGGATAAACACATCACCTCGGTGCGTCTGTTTGTTGAGCGTCCCGCGCGGATCTTGGCCTGGCTTGAGCGTGAGCGTCTCGGCAGGCGGGGCGCCCTCCCAGACGGCGAGAGGGGCGAGAGGAGCGGCGGTGCAACCAGCGAACGCCAGGAGCAGGGGGGTTAGGAGACGGGTCTTCATAGGTAAGGTCATTCGTGGCGAAGGGCTTCGATCGGGTCGAGACTCGCGGCGCGCAGCGCCGGGTAGACGCCGGCCACGAGGCCGACGACGACGGAGAAGGCGAGGCCCTGGACCATGATCAGCCAGTCGAGGGTAGCGACCGCCCCCGTGGGCAAGGCCTGCATCAGGATATAGTTCATCAGCGCAACGATGCCCATCGAGACCACGAGGCCGATGAGGCCCCCGACGACGGAGATCACCGCCGCCTCGGAGAGGAACTGCAGGAAGAGGTCGGACCCACGCGCGCCGACGGCCTTGCGGACGCCAATCTCGCGGATGCGTTCGTTGATGGAGGCGAGCATCACGTTCATGATGCCGATACCTCCGACGAAGAGAGAGATGCCAGCCACGCCGCCGAGCGAGAGCTTGAAGGCCGCCTCCGTCTTGCGGAAATCCTCGAGGGTCTGCTCGTTGGTCGTAATCGCGAAGTCGCGGAGGCCCTTATGGCCGGCCAGCATCGTGCGCTCGGTCTGCTCGACCGCATCATGCAGGCGGTCGGCGTCGCCGATGCGGAGGCCGAGGCCGCTCAGACGGTCGTTGCCGATGAACTTTGCCTGAGCCGTCGAGACAGGGATGAGCGCCCCGCTATTGCGCCAGCGCCAAGAGCCGCCGGAGCTGCGTGAATTCGCGGAACGGATCTGCATGCCGGTACCCTCGATATTATTGAGTACCCCGATGACCGTGAAGCGGCGGCCGCGGATCTTGATGACTTTACCCACGGGATCCACGTTGGCGCCGAAGAGTTCCGGCACGACGGCTGAGCCCAAGACGATGACGTCGTTCATGTTGAGTACGTCGAGGTCGCTGATGAAGCGGCCGAACCCGGGGTCAACCCAACGCTTGGCGACTGGCAGGTAGTCCGCCGTGACGCCGGTGACGTAGGTGCTCGTCTCGCGGCCGTCGATAATCACGCGCTCGAACCCGACGCGGGCTTCCGGCGAGATATTATCAACGAGCGGCACCGTCTTACGGATGCGTTCGACATCGCGCATGGTGATGCCTTCAGAAAGCTCGGCCAAGTGCTCCTGCTCCTTAGGTAATTGCTCGCGCGTGACGGTGATCTTCTCGATGCCGCCCATGGCGTCGACGAACTGCCGGAAGTTGCCAACCATCCCTTGGACGACAGTGACCATGGCGACGAGGGAGGCCACGCCAAGGATGATGCCCGACATCGAGAGGAGCGAACGGACCTTGTTGGCCTGGAGCTCACGCAGACCGTTGACGATGGCCGGCCGGATGCGATCCAAGAGCTTCATCGGGTGCGGTCCTCTTGGACAAGGCCGGCGCGCATCGAGATGACGCGATGGGCCTTCTCGGCGACGGCAAGGTCGTGCGTGACGAGCACCACGGTGATGCCTTCCTTGATCAGCGAGCCGAGCAGGTCGAGAATTCGATCGATGTTCTTCACGTCGAGATTACCGGTCGGTTCGTCGGCGAAGATGATCGAGGGCGAGCCCACGATGGCGCGGGCGATGGCGACGCGCTGGCGTTCGCCGCCGGAGAGCTGGCTCGGGCGATGATCGAGACGATGCGACATCCCGACGCGTTCGAGCGCGACGGCGGCCGCCGCCGCATTGGCAACGGGGTCAGAGTTCTCGCGATACAGCAACGGTAAGGCCACATTATCGAGGACCGTGAGGCGAGGTAGCAGGTTAAAGGACTGGAAGACGAAACCGACGCGGTTAGAGCGGTACCAGGCGCGCAGGTCAGGCTCGATCTTGGCAACTTCTTGGCCGGCGAAGACGATACTGCCTTCGGTCGGCGTATCCATAAAACCGAGGATATGCATCAAGGTCGACTTGCCAGAACCCGACGGACCAAGGATGGCGACAAACTCGCCTTGCTGGAAATCGAGGTCGACGCCCGCGAGGGCATGAACGGTCTCATCGCCCATGACGTAAGCCTTGCGCAGGCCGCGGATGGCGATGAGCGCGGGCATCTCAGCGGATAGTCGCGGGTCGGATGAGGCTGACGATATCCCCCGGGACAACGCCTTCCTTGATCTGGGACCAGCCGGCATCGCTGAGTCCCACCTTCACCCTGCGAGCGTCCCATTCACCGTCGGCATTACGGACGTAGACAAGGCGATCGGCGCCGTCGATGAAGACGGCCGAAACCGGCACGGCGGTGCACCCCTTGACGCTGTCGACGGTCACGGTGACGTTGGCGCTAATACCTGGGCGGACGCCGTCACCAGCGGAGAAGGAGACTTGGGTCGGGAAGACGCGCAAATCAGGAACCTTGAGGTCAGCCGTACCAAACGGGGTCATGAAGTTAATCTTGCCGGACTTGCGCAGGCTAGGGATAGAGTCGAAGGTCACCGCCGCGTCCTTACCGATCTCGACGCGCGTGGCGGCGAACTCGTTGAGGTTGACGTCGACCCGCAGGACCGAGGTATCGGAGATCGTCATAATGAGCGTGCCGCTATTGATCGACTGGGCGCCGATGACAATCTGGCCCTCCAGGATCGTGCAGTCGGAAACCTGACCGTCATGCGGAGCCCGAATCACCGTCTTGCGGACGTTCTCGGAAGCCTTGTCCAAGCGGGATTGGGCGATCTCACTCTGGAGCTTCGCAACCTCGTAGGCGGTCTTGGCGTCGAGCATCTCGCGCTCGGAGACAAAGCCCTTGGCCTGAAGGGCCTCCGATCGACGGAGGTCGCGGGTAATTTTTTCCAAAGTGAACTTCTGCAACTGCAAGGTGCGACCGGCTTCATCCGCATCGGCCTTGGCGAGCACCGGGTCAAGTTCGGCGAGGACCTGATCCTTCTTCACCATGTCGCCTGTCTGGACGTAGAGTTTCTGGAGCTTGCCGCTGACTTCCGCGCGGATGTTGCTGTAAATCACGGCGCGGACGAAGCCCGCTGCTTCGACTGTCTCAAGGATATCGCGCTTCTCGGCCTTGGCTTCAAAGGCGGGCGAGAGCGGCTGACGGCCACCGCCTTTCTTCTTGGGCCAGAAGGTGAAAGTTAATCCGCCGATGATGGCAAGGATGACAAGGGGCTTGAGAAATTTCATGGGGCGGCGGTCAGAGGGGGGAGAGGATCTTCGGAGCCGAGGCCGGCACCGATCTTGTGCTCGACGGCGTCCATCGTGAAGCCGTGACGAGGAAGGATAGATCCGTCGAGGCGGGCGACCTTCGCGGAGGCTGCGCGCGCGTCGAGGTGGGACTGCACCCAGTTAAGCTGGGCGGAATCAAGGGCGGCCTGAGCTTGGAGCACGCGAAGGACATCGGACTGGCCGGCATCATAGCGCGCGCGCTCGCCGTCGTAGGACTTGCGCTGAAGCTCGAGGGAGGACGTGGATGCGTCGACGCGGGCGCGGGCGGCTTCGAGGTCGCGCCAAGAAGCGCGGGCGCTGAAGACGAGGCTCTGGCGGGCATCCGCCAGGCGGAGCTCGGCCTGACGGCGGGCGCGCGTGGCGGAGCGCAGGTTCGCCTCGGACTCGCGAAAGCCCAAAGGGAAGCTCAGCCTAAGTTCGGCGTAGTTATTCCAACCAGACTGCTGGCGATAGGCGTCGTAGCCACCCGAGACGCTGGCTCCAGGGTTGCCGTAGCGTGAGCTGCCCACGGACAAGTTGAGGCTTGGGTGGTCGTTCTGTTCGGCCTGAGCGACGCCGGCTTCAGCTTGCGCAATATTGGAAAGCTGGATGGCCGTGCCGAAGTCGAAGTCGGCGACCGTGCGGATCCAGGGAGCGAAAGCCTGCGGAGCTGGCACGGTAGCCGTCGGCATCTCATCGACGAGCAAGGCCTGCTCGACTGCGGCGGCGTCGCCTTGGCCAAGGAGACGGCGCAGGTTCATCTCTGCGCTATCGAGGGATTGGCGGGCGTTGAGCACGGAGACGCGCTGGCTCGAGACATCGGCTTCAGCCTGCAGCTCCTCGAGCACCGTCGCGTCGCCGAGCGAGCGCTTGGCGCGGATCTGGGCGAGCAAGGATTCTGCCGAGCGCTGGCTCGTCTCGCGCAAGGAGACCAGTGCGCGGGCACCGGCGAGGGACCAATAGGCGACTTCGGTGTCCCGGATGAGATCGAGTGAGGCCGCGCGCAGAGCGAGGCGATTACGATAGGCCGCCTGACGCGACGAGATGAGCGCGCTGAGGTTGACCGCGCGCCAGCCGCCGGCGAGGAGCGGCTGGGTGTAGGCGACGTTGGTGCCGAGATCGTAAGCTGAAGCCGTTGCGAGGCTGCCCGATTCCTTCCAGGTACGCGTCAGGCCGGTGCCGACGGAGAGCGTGCCGCCCCAGGTGAACTTCTGGCTCAGCGCCACATCAGAGTCATGCCAGCGCGTGGCAGCGAGTCCACCCGTGAGGTCAGCCACGGAGCGGCTTCCATTGACGCGGTTAGTCCAGGCGAAGGTCGGGTCGAAGACCGACTCCGAGACCTCGACCGCATCCAAGGAGCGGAGGGCGTCAAGGCGGGTGACCGTCAGGCCGAGATTAAAGAGCAGGGTCCGGTCGATAGCCTTTTCCAAGGAAAGCGGCCCGGTCGGGGCCACGGCCTTTGACACAGGCACACCCAGCTCGGCACCTCGAAGGGAGGCCGCCGCCAAGAATGCCATGGTGAGGACAAAACGCATGAATGAGGGGTAGTACCTCATAATGGAGAGATTGTTCCCACTGCAAAGCAAAGCGGCGCACCTTTCGGTGCGCCGCGAGGTAAGGACTGGAAACAGTCCTTACTTAGCCTTGGAGATCTCGACCAGCTCGACCTCGAACTCGAGGACGGACTTGGCGGGAATCGGGCCCTGGCCCTGTTCGCCGTAGGCGATAGCGGCCGGGCAATAGAGGACAATCTTGCCACCAACGCCGATGAGCTGGACGCCTTCGGTCCAAGCTGGGATGACGCCGCTGAGCGGGAACTCGGTCGGCTCATTGTTACGGGTCTTGGTCGAATCGAAGACTTTTCCGTCGACGAGCTTACCTTCGTAGCGGCACTTCACGGTCGATTCCTTCGTCGGCTTCACGGCGGAGCCCGGAGCGAGGATCTTGTAGCGGAGACCCGAGGCGGTCTTCGTCACCGACTTATCGGCGTCAACCTTGGCGAGGAACTCGTCGTTCTGCTTGCCCCACTTACCAGCCTTGGCGTTGACGCGTTCCTGGAACATGGCGTCGGCGCCTTCACCGAGTTCGGCGGGGTCGAACTTGGGCTTTTCGCCGCGCAGCGCCTGGCGCACGCCGGCAAGAAAGAGTTCGACCTCCTCATCAGTGAGCTCGAGCTGCGAGTTCACTTGGGGCATGGGGGATTGGCTGGCGATGGAGAAGCCAAGCATGGTCCAAGCCTGTTTGACTTGATCGGGGGTGAGCGGTTTCACGATTTTTGCGGGGGGAGGAGTGGGAGCTTCGGCGACTTTAGCAGAAGCAGGAACGGCGGCGGCGGGCTTCGCCTCATCGGCGGCATGGAGAGATGCGACGGCGACGGCCAGCGCGGCGAGGACGGGGTATTTCATGGGAGAGGGAGTTGCTAGCCGATTCAGGCCTTCGGGGGAAGCACCTTTGCGTGCTCCTGCAAAGAACTGACCGTGAGGGGGTGTTCGCGCAGGGAGCGGATGCCCAGGACCGCTGCGCGGGCCGCGTTCATCGTGGAGGCCATATACACGCCACGCAGCACGGCTTCGGAGCGCATGGCGTTCTCATCCTTACGGGGGAGCATACCGGCGGCGGTGTTCACGATCATCTGCAGTTGGCCGTTCTTCAGGAGGTCGAGCGCGTTCGGGCGGGCGCCCTCGGAGATCTTGCCGAGCTGGGTGACCTTGACGCCGGCGGCTTCGATGGCCACGGCGGTACCACTGGTGGAGTAGATATTGAAACCAAGCGAAGCCAGGTCGCGGGCGACGGCGACAGCACCCTCCTTATCGCGATCCTTGACCGAGAGGAAGACACTCCCAGCGACCGGCAAAGCGGGCTGTGCAGCCATCTGCGCCTTGGCGTAAGCCATGCCGAGATCGTCATCGCAACCCATGACTTCTCCAGTGGAGCGCATCTCAGGCGAGAGCGTGACGGGGGCGCCAGGGAAACGGCTAAACGGGAAGACGGATTCCTTGACAGACCAATAAGGCGGACGGATCTCGCGGGTGAAACCGAGGTCCTTGAGTTTGGCGCCGAGCATGCAGAGCGAAGCGAGCTTCGCGAGCGGTACGCCGATGGCCTTGGACACGAACGGGATCGTGCGCGAGGCGCGCGGGTTGACCTCGAGCATGAACACGATGCCATCCTTGATCGCGAACTGGATGTTCATCAGGCCAATCACCTTGAGGCGCTGGGCGAGGGAATGGGTGATGCGGCGAACTTCGTCGACCAGGGCCGGCGAGAGGGAGTGCGGAGGCAGCACCATGCCGGCGTCGCCGGAGTGGACGCCCGCGTGCTCGATATGTTCGAGCATGCCGCCTATGACGGTGGTCTCGCCATCGCAGATCGCATCGACATCGAGTTCGATCGCGTCTTCGAGGAACTTGTCGAGTAGCACCGGCTTGCCGGGAGCGACGTCGAAAGCCTCGCGCACGACGGACTTCAGCTCGTCCATGCCGTAGACGATGAACATACCGCGGCCACCGAGGACGAAGGAGGGGCGGAGGAGGACCGGGAAGCCAATTTCTTCGGCAGCCAGGTAGGCTTCTTCGGCCGAGAGGGCGGTCTTGTTAACCGGCTGGCGGATGCCGAGCTCGATGAGGATGTCCTTAAACTGCTGGCGATCTTCGGCGAGCGCGATGCTGGCGGGCGAGGTGCCGACGACCGTGACGCCGGCGGCTTCCAGGTCCGCAGCGAGGTTGAGCGGAGTCTGGCCGCCGAACTGGACGATCGCGCCGATGCACTGCTCGGTGCGGTAGATTTCCAGGATATCCTCGAGGGTGAGCGGCTCAAAGTAGAGGCGGTCGGAGGTATCGTAGTCAGTCGAGACCGTCTCGGGATTGGAGTTCACCATCACCGTCTCATAACCCGCGGCGCGGAGCGCGTAGGAAGCGTGGACGCAGCAGTAGTCGAACTCGATGCCCTGACCGATACGGTTCGGACCGCCGCCGAGGATCATCACCTTCTTCTTAG
>CAIVYX010000211.1 GCA_903910245.1 uncultured Opitutia bacterium
GATTTCCGTCGCATTCAGTTCACGGTCGATATGCTGCCGTCCGACATCGTCGGCTCCGAGGTCGTCGACCAGAAGTCGGGCGACTTCCGCATCCATCGCGGTCCAGTGTTCACGAACTTGCTCCTCGCCGACGAAATTAATCGCGCCGCGCCGAAGGTGCAGGGTGCGATGCTTGAAGCCATGCAGGAGCGCAAGGTCACCCTCGGTGGCCAGACCATGCGCCTGCCGACCCCGTTCCTCGTCATCGCGACGCAGAATCCCGTCGAGCAATCCGGCACCTTCGAACTGCCGGAAGCGCAGCTCGACCGTTTCATGCTCCTTCACCGCCTCGGTTATCCCGATCGCGATGAAGAACAGGACATCCTTCAGCGCCAGCTCGGCATGGGCCTGCGCAAGGAGGAGGGCGGGGCCGTCCCGAACACGGCCTTCGATATGATTGAGGATTCTCCGGTCGGTACGAAGGCCGACCTCGTCGCCGCAATGGAAGCCGTCCAAGGCGTCCACGTGAGCGAGGTCTTCCTCCGTCACTCCGTGGAGCTCGTCCGTCGCACGCGCGAATGCAAGGACCTCGACTTCGGTTGCAGTCCGCGTGCCGGCTTGGCCCTCGTCAACGCCGCCCGCGCCCGTGCGATCATTCGTGGCCGTGATTACGTCACCCCGGAAGATCTCTTCGACCTCGCCGAGGACGTCGTCCTGCACCGCGTCCGCGTGAGCTACGAAGCCGCGGCCGCGGGGCAGACCAGCGCCAAGGTGCTGGCATCGATCCTCGCTGGATTAGGCTGAGCCGATGCTTCGTCAGCGAACATTGCCTCACGATCCGGTCGACAGCCGGCAGTTCGAAGTCGCCGTCCGGCGCCTCGCGAACAGCCTGGACTTCGGCCAGCGTGATTCCGTGTTCCATGGCGCCGGCCTGGAGTATGTTCAGTCCCGTCCGTATGTCGCCGGCGACGCCGTCAAGTTCATCGACTGGAAGATCTCGGCGCGTCTCGGCAAGCTGTACGTCAAGGAGTTCAAGGAGACCAAACAGATCCCGCTGTATCTCCTGCTCGATACCTCGGCTTCCATGTGCGTGTCCTCCCAGCCGCTGAGCAAGTATGCCTGGGCGGTGCGCGTGGCCACTGGTATCGGCTTGGCCGCGCAATCGTCGGTCACGCCCGTCGGCCTGCTCGGTTGTGGTGCCCGCGAACTGCATATCCGTCCGACGCTCTCGCGCAATATCGTCATGGAGTGGGCCCATCAGTTGCGTCAGCACGATTTCACCGAAGTTACGTCGCTGTCGGCGCGCGCCCGCGAGCTGGCGCCGTCCTTAGCCAAGCGCACCACCGTTATTGTCCTGAGCGACCTCCATGACCCCGATGCCATTGCGGCTCTGCAGGTGCTCTCCCAGCGGAACGATTGCATCGTCCTGCATTTCGAAGACCCCGCCGAGCAGGGTTTGCGTGGCGCGGGCATCATCCGCGGCGTCGAGGCCGAATCCGGTCGCGGCTTCGTCGGCTTTGGCGGACGTCGCCAGGTCGACTCTTCTGGGTGGAAGGCCGAGCTCAGTCGCTTTGGCATCGATTACCTCCATCTGCGCACCGACGAACCGATCCTCGGCAAGCTGACCTACTTCCTCAAGAACCGCGGCTTCGCCAGCCGGACCGCCCGCTGACCATGGCCGCGTCGAAGACATCTTTCCGCGTCTGGCTCCTCCGGGGGCTGGCCTTGCTTGCGGTTGTCGTCGCTGGCTGGTGGTTCCTGCAGCTGGAGGATAACCTAAAAGTGCCGCTCGGCGTCGAGCAGGCTGCCATCATCACTTACAGCGGCCCGGGGCTCATCGTGAAGCCTTTCCGTTACGGCGTGGCCGTGAACGTGCGTATCGCCCAGGTGACCGAGCACAACGGAGCCAAGGTCTACGACGTCCGCTACCTCGTAAACCGCGAGGGCGAGCACGATCTCATTGCATACCTCATGTCCGATAACGGCGGTGCCTTGAGCGGCTTGCCGTCGTTCAAGGTGAAGGGCGACCCGAAGCTTTCGAAGGAACTCGAAGCCCGCGTCAAGGAGACCGAAGACATCGGCATCGAGGTGCGTGGCCATTATCAGGCCACCCTCGTGGCGCTGGCCGTCTTCTGGGTCGCTTGGCTGCTCGCACTCATCTTCTGGCGCCGCCCCAAGAAGCCCGTCCCGGTCCCCGTGAAGCCCCCGCTCACCTTGGCCGAGCAGATGCGCCAGCTGCTGGGTGAACTCGAACAAGGCGGACTTTCGGCTGAACAGAAGGCCCGACTCGAGATGCTCTTGCTCCGCTGCTGGCGCGAAGGCCTCGTCCCGGCCGATGCCCCCATGGCCGATGTCCTGGCGGCCATCGCCCGCGGTGAGCGCACCAGTGAGGCCTTGGATCATCTCCAACGCTGGCTCCATCGTCCTGGCTCCGGTGTCGCCGACGCCGAAATCGCTCAGATCATCCGCCAGCACCTTCCGGCCCGCGTGGCCGTCCGCCCATGACTTTCCTGCATCCCCAATGGCTGGCGCTACTGGCCCTCCCGGTCATCTTGGCCTTCTGGGAGTGGGTGCGCCCCGGTCAGCCCCTTGCGATGCCTTACGACGGCGGCAAGGGCCGTCGCGGCTGGTTCCTGCGTTGCCTCGTGCTCGTCGCCAACTGCCTGCCAGCCGGCCTGCTCGCTATCGCCGTCCTGTTCCTCGCGCATCCGATCACCTTCCAGCCGCCGGAGGTCGAGCGCCAGCTGACCAATATCCAGGTCGTGCTCGACACCTCGGGCAGCATGCGGGGCACGCATGGCGACCAGAGCAAGAGCAGGCACAGCCGTTTCGACTCCGCCATGGAGTCGCTCGAGAAGTTCCTGCGCCATCGCAAGGGCGACGCCTTCGGCCTGACGATCTTCTCGCGTAACTTCATCCACTGGGTGCCCCTGACGTTGGATACCGAGACCATCATGCTCTCGCGTCCCTTCATTACACCCAATGTGCTGCCCGACGAGCTCTGGGGCGGCACTTTCATCGGTAACGCCCTTTACGGGGCCTCGGCCCACCTCGCCGAACGGCCCGTCGGCGACCGCATGATTATCCTTATCACCGACGGCGAGAGTCCTGATATCAAATCGCCGAAGGACGTGCCTATCATCGCCGACCTTAAGGAGAAGGGAGTCATCGTCTTCGCCGTGCTCATGACGGACATCCCCGTGGACCCAGCACTTATAGGTATCGCCCGCTCGTCCGGTGGTGAGGCCTTCAACGCCGTCACCCCGGACGCCCTGAATGCCGTGTTCAAGCGCATCGACGAGATGAAGAAGGTCGTCGTCCTCGAGAAGAAGCCGCGGGCCGCCGATTATTACGACCCATTCTTCCTGCCGGCGCTCGGGCTGCTTGCCGCGGCCGTCTTTGCGCTCTTCGGCCTCCGCTTCACGCCCTGGTAAAACAAGAAGGCCGCCCGGGTGGGCGGCCTTCGGACCAGCTTTACCGACCGCTTAGAAGCGGAAGGAGTAGCTGGCCTTGATCTGGTGGGCGGACTCGACGTCGGCTCCGGTGTGGTAGTCGTAGCTCAGGGCAGCGGAGCGACCTTCGCCGAGACCGAGGTTGAAGCCGATACCTCCGCGCAGGATGTCCTGACCAGCACCGAAGGTCCGGACCGTGAAGGTCGTCGGAGCGGCGGCGTCTGCGAAGCTCGCGTTGAGGGTACCACCGTCGGTGGTGAGGGCGTGCTCGTAGGCGACGTTCAACGACACTGTGAGGCTTTCGCCGACCTTGATGCCGTAGCCCATGCCGACTTCGGCGGTGACGTCCGACTGCTTGGCCGCAGCCACGTTGAGGTTGGCGCCCGTACCGACTTCGGTGAAGGCGTCGCTCTCGGCGATATTGCGGCTAAGGGCAACGTAGGGGACGAGGGCACCGAGCTTGGTGAAGCTCATGCGGGCCGACAGCGTGGTGGCGTTGATCTTCTGGTTGCTGAACGACTGGCCGGCGCGGGAGCCGCTGGACGTGAGTTCGCCAGTGACGAGACCGAAATCCAGGCGACCGAGGTCGGTTTCGGTACCGAAGCCGAGGCCGAAGGACTCACCTGAGGATTCCGAAGCGAAGCCGGACGCGGAGGACTTTCCGTTATTGTTGGCGAACAGCACGGAGAAGACCGAGGCGGTGCCTACCTTGCGGCTGAGCAGAGCGTAGGTCGAGTTGACGTCGAACTTGCCGTTGAGGGACGTCGTCGAGGCCGTGGAGGTGGACTCCTGCTGGTCGTAGCCGAGCTGGGCGTTCCACGTGTCACCGAAGGCCTGAGCTCCGGCGAGGGAGCGGGCCAGCGAGTACGTGTTGCGGGAGGCCATTAGCAGGGACGTGCCGTAGACTTCCGGGGAGAACGCGTCGAGGGCGGTGTCAGCGTTGGCGGCGCCGAGGAAGGCGAGCGTCGCGGCACCCATCTCGCCGGTAGCGATGAAGGCCTTGCTGGTGGCCAGCACGGCGGTGCCGTTCTTGATCACCTGCGCGTTGGTGAGGCCGTCCGCGTAGAGCGCGGTGGCGATCGCCTTGCGGTTGGTGTCGGTCGTCAGGTCGGCGAACGTCTGGGCTTCGGTCAGGCCAGAGCCGTGGATGCGGCCCGTGGCGTTGTTGAAGAACACCTGCGTGGTCTGCGAGCTGCGGTCGAGCGTCGTGAAGGCTCCCGA
>CAIVYX010000212.1 GCA_903910245.1 uncultured Opitutia bacterium
CATCGATTCAGTCCTCAATTCAGCCCTCAACTCAGTCCTCAATTCAGCAGCAGACTATGTCGTGACGCGGTCCCGACCCTACCCGATGCAAGTCGGCGCCCCTACCCCTACCCCTACCCCTACCCCTAATCTACTTCCGACTCTGCCAGACTTTCTTGTCTGGGGTGACAAGCATGACGTCGAGCTGCTCGCGCTGCGCAATCCGTTTGGCCTCTTCGAAACCGGCGGCCATCAGCGCAGTGGACCAACCATCGGCCTGGAAGCAGCTGTCATGATAGACCACCACCATTTCCAGCGTGGGCTCGACGGGACGGCCGGTCTTGGGCGAGAGGATGTGCGAGACGGGCTTACCGGCGGCGAGTTTCTTGGCGCGGTAGAGCCCGGAGGTACTCAGCGCCCGGTCCGTCAGCAGCACGGTCTTCAGCATGACGCGCGGGTTGAACGGATCTTCGATGCCCACGCGCCACGAACCGGAGGCATGAATCTCGCCACCGACCTCGACGAGAAACTCTGTCTGCCCCAAGGCCCGGAGGATCCCTGCGGCGCGGTCCGACGCGTAGCCTTGCAGCACGGAACCGAGGTCGAGGTTCAGGCCTTCGTGGCTCTTGGCGAGGGTGAGGTTTTCCTTGTCGAGCTTGAGCTTCTGCCAGCCGACCTTCGACAGCGCGGCCTTGAGCTGCTCGGGCGTCGGGTCAGGCAGTTTGCCTGACGGGCCGTAGCCCCAGAGGTTCGTCAACGGCGCGACGGTGATGTCATACATGCCGCCAGAAGCCGCGCTGAGCTTGAGCGTGAACTCGACCATGTCGGCCAACTCCTGCGTAATACCGAAGGCCTGAGTGGACTCCAGGCGATTGAAGTCGGTAGTCCCGGAGGATTCGCGCCAATGCGAGAGCGAGAACTCGACGCGATTGATCTCGGCCTCGAGTTCGCGCTTAAGGATCTGCGCGTCGACATCGCTACCGCGCACCTTGACGGTCCAGGTCGTGCCGAACGCCGCGCCGTGGATTTCCGTGATGGCATGGCGGGCGGACGTCTCCGCGGTTTCTTCCGCGGCAAATTCTGGACGAGGGAGAAAAGCCACCACCGCGCCCACCGCCAAGGTGACGGCCGCCCACGTGTCGCGGCGGCCCCAGGTCTCGGCTTGGTTGGCGGAGCGCACGAACTTGAAGAGCGCGCCGGTCGGGCAACCATATTTGCAATAAGCCTGCGGGACGACGACCGAGGCCAGTAGACCGACCACGGCCAAGGTCAGCGGGATCGCGACCCCGATTCCCAGAACCCAGGCGTCGAAGGGCTCGACTTGTCCGATATTCCAGCGGGGCCAGGCCAGGGCAGCCAAAAAGGCGACGGCAAGGGCGATGGCAGGCAGTTTGCTCAGCCAGGCATGCCAACGGGCGGGGACGGCCACATGCAGTCGCTTAAGGCCACCTAGGAGCTCCTGGGCGGCCCCATGGGGGCAGGCCTGGTGACAGTAGAGCTGGCGACGGGAGCCCCAGGGGACGAGTAAGGCGATGCCCCCGAGGATCAACAGGGCCGGAGCTTGGGACCACGGGATGCCGTGACGGGCCCACCCGGCGAAGAGGGAGAGCGAAAGCAGCTGACCGAGCCAGAGGCCGAGGCCACCGACGAGCAGGATTTGCCAAACCGTCCGGACGACGGGTCGGCCATGCAGAGACGTGAAGGTCATCAGCAGCGCGCCCGCAAGAAAACACCAAAGGGCCGCGGTCTGGAGTTTCTGGCGGGCGTCCTGTTTCTCGCGATGGCCGCCATGGACGTCGTCCGCAAAACGCGACTGCAAGCCCTTGGCGATGGCGTAGCTCGTGAGCGTCGCGCCGGCGACGGTGTCGAGCTCACCCTTGCGGAAATCGAACTCGGCCCATTCGCGCGTGGTCCATTTCGTCAGGTCCTTGAAGTAAGTGCGACCTTGTGGATCGGGTTCCTGGTCCTGGATGCGGCTGACGTATTCCGCGGTGTCATAGGTCGTACGCAGCATGACCTTGCGGAGCCGGAGGCCGTCCGACTCGACGGCGATGAGCGTCTCGCTCGGGCCGGCGTAGCCGATGACTTCGTCGGCGGAAGGCGACGAGCGGACGACGAAGCCGAGGTGGGCACGATTCGGCCCGCGCACGAGATTCCAGCCGAGGCGCGGGATGTTGGGCTCGAAGCCGGTCGCGTCGGGGAAGCCCGCGCCCTGGATTTCCTTGAGCGTGAGCGCGGTCGGGAAACGCAGTGAGACGTAGTTTCCGGACAGCCGTTTCTGGATCGATTCGGTGATCGCGTAGGCGGTGAGCGTGGAGCCGGCGTAAGCCTCCAGCTTCGGTGAGGGTTGCGTCGTCGGTCGCCAGTCCTTGAAGGATTTCTCGAACGCCGGGTTGTTGCGCAGCGTGTCGACGTGCTCCGGCGTGTCTTCGCTCGTGAGGATGCGGGTGCCGACGACCTTCTCCTGGTTGTCGAGCGCCACGAGCACGTTGCTCGGGCCGGAGTAGCCCAGGATGCTGTCGGCATCCGGGGAGGTCGTGACCAACCGACCCAGACGATTGCCAGATTGGTCCTGAACCAGCAGCGTCTGGTTCGGACCGGACTTCAGCCGCTTAGCTTCGGGGAAGAAAGCCTTGGCGTCATCGAGCCCCAGCCGCGTCAGCGCGGATTCCGTGACGGGAGTCGTGCGCTGCAGCAGCAAGGCGGCCAGCAACAGCGCCGCGAGGCGCCAGCTTTTGACCAGCCAGGCGCTGACGCGGGGCGATGGCATCGCTTAGTCGGCGAGGATCAGCTGGAAGGCGTCGGCTTGAACGTTGCCCTTGGCGCCTTCGGTCGAGAGGACGAGCGTGTGCGTGCCGGCGGCGAATGAAAACTTACCGAGGGAGACGGGCTTCTCGATCTCGCCAACCCTCTGGTTGAGACGGAGCGTGAGGGGCTTTTCGCCAGCGCGGTTAATTGTCAGCACGGCGTTAGCCGAACGATTCTCGTGGCCCTGCCAGTAGCCGCGGAGCTCGTACTTGCCAGCATCCTTAACCTCGAAGGTGTAGGTCGCGCGATTACCAGCGCCGGCGGCGTAGTGATAGCCCGCGCCGAGGTGGGCGAGGCCGCGGCCTTCGGTCCACTTCCCTTCGAACTTCGCCTGGGCGTCGTCGACGACGATGCCGCCCAGCTTGGCGAGTTCCTTGAGGTCGTCGGCGGAGAGCTTGCTGGCTGTGCCCTTCGTGAGGTCGAGGTTCATCTTGCCAACGGGGAGTTCCTTGTAGTCGGCGATCGAGGTGTCGAGGAAGAGGTCGCTGCGGAGGTCGCTACGGCGCATGCGGCCGGGCTGTTCCATCAGCTTGATGAGGTCGGGCAGGTGCTTCTGGTAGACGCCGCGCGGGTCAGTATTTTCGCGGACGGCGAGGTAGGCGGCCTTGCCGACGACTTCGCCCATCATGCCGATGGTGCGCATGACGCGAACCGTGCCGAGGGCCTCGTGCGTCACCGAGATATGGCGGCCGGCCATGAAGAGGTTGCCGATGTTCTGCGAGTAGAACAAGCGGTAGGGCAACGGGTAGCCGTTGCGACGGTCGACGGCGGCGACGCCCTTGCCGTCGGCGCCGACGTAGCCGAAGGCCGCGCGGGAGATGAACGGGTTCTCCGGGAACTTCTTGGCGTATTGTTCGCGGGCGTAGTGGAGGTCGATATCCCAGGTCGTCGGCACGCAACCGTCGTCGAACTCCTTGCGGGTAATGATGTCCTGCTTATTCAGGACGATGTCACCGGTGAGCAGGCGCGATTCGCGCGGGCCGCCGACGTGCGAGGCCCACTTGAGGTCAGACTGGGCGTATTTAGCCGCGTCGGGTCCGTTCTTGAGAGCGGAGAAGGCGCCGTAGATTGCGCGGAAATTCCAGTCGCGAATGTATTCCAGGCCATTGATCGGATCCTGGTCGAAGCCGGATTCCCAGAACCACTCGGCCTTCATGAACGGCTTGTCGTCGATCTTGGCCTTGGATTTCTGCAGGGGCGGGAAATCGCCGAGTTCAAGCGGCAGCGCCCACGGGGTCGCGGGCCAGGAGACCGCCTGGTCGGCGTCCTGGTAGAACCACATGTTGGACATGCCCATGCGCTTCTCCTTTTCGATCTGATACTTCGCGCCCGCGTAAGCGCCGACCCAGCCGTGGCCGGTGGTATCCGCCACAAACTTCGCTCGGAAGGTCTTCTCGCGGCCGGTCTTAACGTCGATGGCCTTCACGGCGGCGATGCGGTTGCCGTCCATGATGACGCCGGTGGCGAAGTGGCCAAGGAAGAGGGAGAGGGTCTTTTCGTTGCGGACGACCTTTTCCTTCAGGTCGTCGCCGAAGCTGTCGACCCGGCCAGGGCTGTCCGGCGAGCGGTCGCCGATCTCCTCAATCATCTCGCCGAGGTGCGGGTATTTGCCGCGGGTAGTGCCACCCATCGCCCAGACGCCGATCTCGGAGCTGCCGTTGCCGCCGAGGACGAAACGGTCCTGGATGAAAGCGACCTTCAAGGACTGACGAGCGCCGGAGAGCGCCGCACCGAGGCCGCCGTAGCCGCCGCCAACGACGACGAGGTCGAACTCACCTTGGTCTTCCGGGCCCTTGGGGCTATTCCACTGCGAGCGGGCAGCGACGAGCGCGGCCCCTTCGGGCGGGGTGAAGGAGGCGTCGTTGCTGAAGAGGATGGCGTCGGCGCGACCGGCGAAACCGGTGAGGTCATGCAGCGCGAGCTTCACATCGCCTGCGGGCAGCGTGACCTTGCCGCCTGCTTGCCAATGCCATTCGGCGCCCTTGGTGCCGAACTCGGCGGCGACGGCCTGGCCGTTGACGATCAGCTGGAAGCGGCCGGGGGTGCCGGGGGCGTTCCAGTGTGCGACCCAATCTTTGGTGCGCTCCCAGTCGCGGTATTCGCCGGCGGTGGCGATGCGGACCGAGCCCGTGGCATCG
>CAIVYX010000213.1 GCA_903910245.1 uncultured Opitutia bacterium
CCTCACTACGGGCTCGTGGTGAAATGGATATCATTTCTGACTACGGATCAGACGTTTGGGGTTCGAATCCCTACGAGCCCACCACTTTGAGCGCTAACCGGATTAAAACCCCGGTTAGTCGTACTGGGCGGCATGAGGCAGGGGCGCCACGGCGTGGAGTCCGTGGAAGCCCCATTTTTCGCCGCAGGGCGAAACAAGGTAGGGGCACGATTCATCGTGCACTCCTCCGGGGAGGGCGCGGCATAGCCACACCCCACCCCTCGGCCGCCCTGCGGCGGCCCCAGCCAATGATCCGGTTTCCGGTTTCCCTTTGAGTGAAGTGCCTTCCTAACCGCTAACCGCCAACCGCTAACCGCCTATACCTTGTACACGTCCGGCATCTGGTTACCCGAAGGGTAGACATAGGCCCGGTCCTCGAAATTACGCAGCTCGACAATGCCGTCGTGGATGGCCTGGACATACTCCGGGTTGATCGGGACTTTCCCGCCGCCGCCGGGAGTGTCGATGATCAGCTGCGGGACGGCATAGCCCGTCGTGTGGCCGCGGAGGGCGCGGATGATGTCGATACCCTTCTGGATGGGCGCACGGAAATGGGTCGAACCTTCGATCAGGTCGCAGGCGTAAAGATAATACGGACGCACGCGCATCATCAGCAGGCGATGCACGAGCGACTTCATCACCTCGACGTCGTCATTGATGCCAGCGAGGAGCACCGACTGGTTGCCAAGCGGTACGCCGGCGAACGACAGGCGCTCGCAGGCCGTGGCGAGTTCGCGGGTGACCTCCTTCGGATGATTGGTGTGGATGCTCAACCAGATCGGCCCGTGCTTGCGGAAGACCTCGGCGAGCTCGGGCGTGATACGCTGCGGCAGGAAGACCGGGATACGTGAACCAATGCGGATGAACTCGACGTGCTTGATCGCGCGCAGGCGACCGAGGAGGGCGTCTAGTTTGGCGTCGGAGAGCAGCAAGGGGTCGCCGCCGGAGAGCAGCACGTCGCGGATCTCGGTATGCTCTTCGATATACTTCAGGCCGGCTTCGAGCTCGGGGTGGAAGTCGTAGGCCTGGGCGTTGGAGACCAGGCGGCTCCGCGTGCAATAACGGCAATAGGAAGCGCAGCGGTCCGTGACCAAGAAGAGCACGCGGTCCGGGTAGCGATGAACGATGCCAGGGACGGGCATCGTGCCCTCTTCGCCGACGGGGTCCTCGGATTCTCCCGGGGCAACGTAGGATTCCTCGATGCGCGGGATGACCTGACGGCGGACCGGGCAGTTCGGATCCTTGGGGTCAATGAGGTTGAAGAAATGGGGCGTGATCGAGAGCGAGAGCTTATGAGGGGCGAAGAGGCACCCTTCGCGCTCTTCCTTGGTCAGCTCGAGCATCGTTTCTAACTGGGCGAGCGTCGTGATGCGGTTGCGCAGTTGCCAGTGCCAGTCGTTCCACTCCGCGGCGGAGACGTCCTTCCATCGGCCTTGGCCGGCGTGCCAGTTTTCGCGAAGGTCCTGAGGATACATCGGCTAAGAAGACTAACCTATCGGTCGTGACGCCCAATGCAAACGGGGAAGCACATCGCCTTACCGCAATGGCGGAGGGCCCTTGCGCTTGAACCAACCCGCGAAAGGGTGCCAGAGCTGGCTGAAATAGCCCGTCGGCACCTTCTCCGGCACGCCGAAGTCGCAAGGCATCCGGTCACGCGGCATATAATACGTCCCGAAGAGGACATCCCACAGGGGCAGCAGACCGGCGAAGTTTTTGTCGATCGCCTCCGGGTCCTTGGAGTGATGCCAGCGGTGGAAGACCGGCGTCGCGACGACGGAACGCAGCGGGCCGAAGTCCCAGTCGACATCGGCATGCAGGAAGATGGCGTAGAGCGTCAGGAAGCCGGTGACGCCAGCAGTGACGGTCGGGTCGAAGCCCAGGAAGAGCAAGGGTACGGCGGGGGCGATCTTATTAACGGCCTCGTTGACCGGGTGCACGCGGACGGCCGAGAGCCAGTCGAGGTCCTCTGAACTATGGTGCACCGCATGGAACGGCCACCAGGCGCCGGTGTGAAAGAGCCGGTGCAACCAGTAGTCCATGAAATCTACGAGGAGATAGATTTCAATCGCCTGCAGCCAGCGCGGTTGCGCGGCCACCGGGCCGAAGCCTTGGTATGGTCCGGATTTGAGGGCCTCAGCCGTCGTGGCGCCGCCGATGACCAAGAGGATGAACGGCCCGATCAGCAGGAGCCGGGAGGCCTGCTTGAACAACTCGACCGTGAAGAAATACGCCGCATCGGTGAGCATGCCTGGCCGGAAGAAACCTGGCCTCCGGCGTGCGCCCATGACCCGTTCGATGAGGTAGAAGCCCAGCCCAAGGACCAACACCGCGATCAGTTTCTTCTTCAAGTCCACGGGGCTGACTCCGGTCGCTTACTTCTTCTCGACGACCCACATGTTGCGGAACTCGACGGCGTCGCCGTGCCACTGCAGGGCGAGCGGGAGCTTGGCGTCATGCTTTACGTAAGGAGGATTCTTCTTATGGCTGCTCGGGCCAATGTATTCGGTACCGTCCTGCACCTTGACGCCGTTCATGACGACGGTGATGCGGGTCTTGCTGGCGACGGAGCCATCGGCGTTGAAGCGCGGGGCGGTGAACTCGATATCGTAACTGTTCCAGCTGCGGGAAGGCAGGCAGGCGTTGAAGGCAGGCGGCTGCTGGCCGTAGATCGCGGCGGTCATGCCGTCGGCGTAGGTCTCGGTCTTGGAGCAATC
>CAIVYX010000214.1 GCA_903910245.1 uncultured Opitutia bacterium
ACCACCTGGGTCATCCCTTCGCGGTCGCGGAGGTCGACGAAGGTCACGCCGCCAAGGTCGCGCTTGGTGTCGACCCAACCCACGAGGGTCACGGTCTGGCCGGCGTCGGCGGGGCGGAGGGCGTTGCAGGTATGGGTGCGTTTCATGGGGTCGTGGACGGACGGAATCGAGGGGTATGGTTAACGGACGGGGAAAACCCTAGTCAAAGCCCAATTGGGAGGGACAGGGATAGGGACAGGGCTAGGGCTAGGCTTTGCAGGGGTAGGGTAGACCATCCTTGGTCGGCCGTTCGCAGAAAGATAGTCGCAGCATGAGGGCAGGGTGGCTGCGCACACCCAACCGCCAACCGCTAACCGCCCATCGTTTCGGGTGGGCAGGACGCCGTCTCGGGGCTTAAGTCTCCGCATGCGCCCCCCCGCACTCCTGGTCGCCTGCCTCATGGCAGCGACGCTTCCTGCCGCCCCGGAAAAAATCGAGATGGCCGGTTACCTCCTTGTCCCGACCGAGCGTGTGCCGGAGACCTACGACGCCGGCTTCTCGATCTACGCCGCCGCCTGGCCGCTGTTGAATCAATACCCCGGGCATCGCTTCCAGACCGGCCTCTTCGGCACTTGGATGCATCCGCAGTATCCTAAGGATGCGAAACCCAAGGATCTTTATAACGACATCGAAGGCGGCCTCGGCTGGTGGCGCGACACGCATTTCCCGACGACGACGCCGAAGTTCATCATGGGTGGCGTGGGCGTGAACTTCTACGACATCGCCAACGGACCGGGCTACGGACGCGGCACGTGGGAAGATCCGCGCGGGCTTTACGGCGTGGCTCAGCTGACGCCTTGGCTGCTCTTCCCGCTCGACGGCCTCAACTTGAAGCAGGGCGTCAATGGCGAGCTCTTTGGCTATGGTTACTTGCCGATGCCGTTCGCCCAGCCGAAGACGAAGACCGAAGGCAAGGACGTGCCCACGGGCGACAACTGCTGGACGCTCTTCCTGAACTCGTCGAACTTCAAGGGCCCAGTCTGCTTCTTCACGCCAAACTTCTGGTCGCGCGCGGCCCTCCGTAATCCGGCCGTCGCTGGGCAGATGCTAGACTCTCGCGGCTCGGATCCGAATAAACATTTCCAGATGGAGACCCAGTATGTCCCCGCCGCGCAGGCCACGGACGACAAAGGTGCGACCTATGCGCGCGTCGCGCCGACATCCTTTCCGGTCGGCGCCGATGGCACCACTGTCGTGCTGCATCGGCTGACATCGTATGACCGTCGGGCGATGCTGGACGGCGTGAAGGCTTGGTTCGACGGCGGCCCGGTGGCGAGCGGCGCGGTCAATCCCGCCGGCGCGTTCATCCAGAACTTCAAGAACAACGGCGGCTCGACGTGGAGTATTTATAAGCAAGGTACCAAGCGGGAGGGCAAGCCGGGGCTCGCCTGGAAGTCCTTCGCCACGCCGCACTCGCCTGATCCGATGACCTATGGTTACAAGTGGGACGACAAACTCGTCTCGCGCAGCACGCCCGGTCTCGTGACGCTGCCCCAGTATTACCGTTTCGGTACCGGCGGGAAGAACGGGCAGTGGACTCCGGTGAAGGCCGCCGAGGTGCCGGCCGCGACCGGTCTGGCGCAGATGAGTTTCGAGCCACCGGTGGAAAAGCCGCAGTTGCCGCGGGAGACCCAGCCCGGCGAAAAGACGACCTGGAAGATTCCCGGTCCGAAGGCCGGACCCTTCAAGGCCTTCCTCGGCGACGGCAGTGTCGTGACTTATTATTGGTATCGCTTCGCCGACCAGCCCGCGATCCTCAACGCCGATCTGACGTCGGCTGAACGCGAAGCCCTGCAGGTTAAAGTCGAGAAGCTCCACCGCTCCTGGACCAAGGATCGGGACTACCTCGCGCCTCCGACTGTCGGCAAGCTCGCCGCGCTGGATCCGGCGCAGATCCTGACCCCGCCCAAGGGCCTCGAAATCGGTTACGTCCCCATCGCCACGCGACAGGAACTGGCGAAGTAACCGCGTCGTGGTAGGGTCGGCACTGCGTGCCGACCTAGTCGCCCGGTGCGTCGGACGAGCTTAGGCCACGGCTAGGTCAGCACGCAGTGCTGACCCTACCTTATGAATGCTCCCCGCGGACGCGGGCGGCGTTGCGCTTACCGTAGACGAAGTAGATCACGAGACCGATCGCCATCCAGACGATGAGGCGGATCCAGGTGTCGGCCGGAAGCGCGAGCATCAGGTAGAAGCTGGCGAGGGCGCCGGCCGGACCGACGACCCAGATGAAGGGCGTGCGAAAGGGGCGGTGCAGGTTCGGGTCGAGAATGCGGAGGGCCATCACCCCGACGCAGACGAGCGCGAAGGCGAAGAGGGTGCCGATGCTGCAGAGTTCACCGACGAGGCCGATGGGCGCGAGGCCAGCGGCGACCATGATGGCCATGCCGGTGACGAGCGTGATGCGGGCCGGCGTGCGGAACTTCGGGTGGACCTTGCCGAAAGAGACCGGCAGGAGGCCGTCCTTCGACATCGAGAAGAAAACACGCGTCTGGCCGAGCATCAGCACGAGGATCACCGAGCTCAGGCCGAGGATGGCGCCGAATTTGATGAACGGGGCGAGCCAAGGGAGGCCCATGGCGTCGATGCCCTTGGCAATCGGCTGGGCGACGTTAAGCTGGTCGTAAGGCACGACGCCTGTGAGCACGTAGGCCACGAGGATGTAGAGCACGGTGCAGATGGCGAGGGAGCCGAGCATGCCGATCGGCATGTCGCGCTGCGGATTCTTGGATTCCTGCGCGGCCGTCGAGACGGCGTCGAAGCCGATATAGGCGAAGAATACGACGCCCGAAGCGCGGATGATACCATCCCAGCCGAAGACGCCTGGTCCGGCGTTCGGGGGGATGAAGAGTCCCTCTGGATTGCCGACGGTGATCCAGTTGGAATGGAGAACGTGGCCGAGGCCGAGGGCAATGAAGAGCACGACGATGGTGACCTTGAGGACGACGAAGGCCGCGTTGACCTTGGCGGAGGCTTCGATGCCGACGACGAGGAGGGCTGTGACGATCCCGACGACAAGCATTGCCGGCAGGTTGACGACCGCACCGGTGCTGACGAAGTGCTCGGTGTGCGTGGCCTTGTCCATGACCCAGTCGAAGGGGGCGGAAGAATAGGCGTTGGCGATCTGGATACCGAAGCCTTCAAGGAAGCCTTTAAGGTAGCCGGCCCAGCCGACCGCGACGGTGACGGCGCCGACGCCGTATTCGAGGACGAGGTCCCAGCCGATGATCCAAGCCATCAGTTCGCCGAGCGTGGCGTAAGAGTAAGTGTAGGCGCTACCCGAGACCGGGACAGCCGCGGCCATCTCGGAGTAGCATAGGCCCGCGAGGGCGCAGGTGATTGCGCTGATGACGAAGGAGAGGACGATTGCCGGGCCGGCGTGGGTGGCGGCGGCATGACCGGTGAGGACGAAGATGCCGGCGCCGATGATGCCGCCGATGCCGATCATCACGAGATTCGTGGCGGACAGGGAGCGTTTGAGCGTCCCTTCGCCGGTCGCAGCGGCTTCATTTTGGAGGGCCGTGATGCTTTTACGAGTGAAGAGGCTCATGGTCAGTTTCTTAGGGAGTGAGCAGGGGAGTGCAATGCTGGGACGCAGTCCCAGCGAAGGTGGTGGCGGTTAGCGGTTAGCGGTTGGATGAGTCCGAACCTGATTCCCGACCTGATTACCAGTCCTTTTGGCAGGTGTTTGGTGGCCTAACCGCTAACCGCCAACCGCTACCACCATATGCCCGTTATCCCCCTATTC
>CAIVYX010000215.1 GCA_903910245.1 uncultured Opitutia bacterium
AGGCAGGTCTTTGCCGGCAAACTCGTGCAAGGCGGGCTTGTCGTCGAACAGGTCGACGTGGGACATGCCGCCGGACTGGAAGAGGCAGAGGACGCGTTTGGCCTTGGGGGCGAAATGCGGAATACCGGCCAGGCCGCCTTCGCGGGTCTTCGTGCCGGCAGCCAGCAGCTCAGGTAAGAGCATCGAGCCGAGGGCCAGGCCGCCGACGCCGCGGGCGGATTGCCCGATGAATGTTCGGCGCGTGAGATGATTCTGAAACTCGTGTTGCGGATGCATGGCTTTAGTTGCGGGTAACGGTCTCGCTGAGGTTGAGGATGAGGGTGGCTACTTGCATCCAAGCGGCGTGCTCAGCGGCCGGGATCGTGCTGTCACGCGGGGATTCGCCGGGAGTGAGTACTTTCATGGCGCGCTCGTTGTCTGCCGCATAGCGGGCCCGCTCGCGGACGAGGGCCTTGAGGATGACTGCCTGTTCCTTGTCCGAGGGAGGACGGGAAACGGCTTCGAGGAAAGCCCAGCGGAGGCGGGCAGTGTCATCGGTGCTTTGGTGGATGATACGTTGGGCGAAGCCACGGGCGGCCTCGACGAATTGGACGTCGTTTAGCGTGACGAGCGCCTGCAGCGGGGTCGTGGTATTGCTGCGGCTGATGGTGCAGACCTCGCGATTGGGTGCATCAAACGTGACCATATTGGCCGGCGGTGCGGTGCGTTTCCAATAAGTATACATGGACCGGCGATAGAGTTTATCACCGTGGTCTTGGACGAAGACCTGGGAGGTCGCCGGGGAGCTGCCGTAGTGGCTGACTTCGCGCCACAGGTCGAAGGGCGAGTAAGGGTTCACGCTCGGTCCGCCAAGCTGGGGGACGAGTAAACCTCCGGCCTGCAGGGCTTGGTCACGGATGAGTTCAGCTTGCAAGCGGAAGCGCGGACCACGGGAGAGGAGGCGATTGGCCGGGTCCTTTTCCAAGGCTTCAGCCGAGGTGCGCGACGTTTGGCGATAGGTCGACGAAGTCACGATCTGCTTGATGAGTCCCTTGAGATTCCATCCAGATTCGACGAAGTCGACCGAGAGGGTGTCGAGTAGCTCGGGGTGGCTGGGCCACTGGCCCTGAAAGCCGAAGTCCGAGGCGGTCGTCACGATACCGGTGCCGAAGAGGAGTTTCCAGACACGATTGACGGCCACTCGGGCGGTCAGCGGATTTTCCTTCATGACGAGCCACTGGGCGAGTCCGAGGCGATTGGCAGGTGTGCCGGCCGGTAGGGCGGGCAGCTTCGTGGGCGTGCCGGCTTCGACTTTTACCGTGGGTTGGGAGTAGTCGCCGCGGTTCAGGATGAAGGTCTCACGCGGTTTGGCCGACATATTCATCACCATCGTCGACTGGGGTTCCGTGAGGCTCTTGGCGCGCTCCTGGGCGTTGGCCAGGTCGGTGCGGACGCCTTTCATCTCGTCGGAGTGCTTGGCGCAATAGGCCCAGAGGGCCTGCTGCTGCTGGGCGGTGCGTTCCGCCGGCTTGGTCACCAAAATACGCAGGACGAACTCCGGCAGGTCGGTGCCGTCGTCGTGGCCGGTGAAGGCGAAGAGTTCGCCCTCGCTGGGGGCGCCGCCCATCTTGTTTCCGAAATAGATCTGCGTGGTGAGGTAGGGCTGGTCTTTCGCGGTGATCGGCGTGGCGAATGTCACCGTGAGGTGGTGCGTTCCGGTGTCCGCCGGCGGCGACCATCCTTGGTTGAGCACATTGAAGGCGCGTACGTCCTTGGCTGGATAGTCCTCAGTCCAAGCGTCGGCGGTGATGTGACTGAATTTCTGGAGGCGATGGATGTTCACCTGGTCGCTGGCGATCTTATCGGCGGTAACGTCGACGGCGGTGAGCACGAAGCGTCCGGCAAATTCATCCATGGGTTTAGGTGCGACCGGTGTCACCTTGGCCGCTTTCGCAGCCTTGGCGGCCTTGGTCGGCTTC
>CAIVYX010000216.1 GCA_903910245.1 uncultured Opitutia bacterium
AGGCGCCCGGTTCACGCAGTTCTACGTCGCCGCGGAAGTCTGCACTCCCAGCCGCGCCTCACTTCTGACCGGTCGTTACCCGATCCGCTCCGGGATGGCGCATAACCAGTTCCGCGTCCTGCGGGCCATCTCCACCGGCGGGCTGCCCTCCACCGAGATCACGATTGCCCAAGCGCTGAAGGCGCAAGGCTACGCGACCGGTATGGTCGGCAAATGGCACCTCGGCGTCTGGACAAACAGCCCCGAGCACCATCCGCTCAAGCACGGCTTCGATTTGCATTTCGGTCTACCCCATTCGAACGACATGAATCCGTCGCAGGGCAATCCCGTTAAAGCCGGCGCCCGCGTCGACCAGGACGCCGCGTGGTGGAACGCCCCGCTCTTCCGCGGCTACGAACTCATCGACCCCAAGGCCGACCAGACGCAGCTGACCCGCCGCTACACCGAAGAAGCCACGAAGTTCATCGCTACCAACAAGACCCAACCCTTCTTCCTCTACTTCGCCCACACCTTCCCGCACACGCCGCTGTTCGCCTCGGATCGCTTCAAGGGCAAGAGTAGCCGCGGTATCTATGGCGACGTCGTCGAAGAGCTCGACTGGAGCGTCGGCGAGATCTTCAAGGCGCTCAAGGCACAGGGCGTCGCCGACAACACCCTCGTCGTCTTCACCAGCGACAACGGCCCTTGGCTGCTGATGGGCACCGAGACCGGCGGCAGCGCTGGCCTGCTCCGCGATGGCAAGGGCAGCACTTGGGAAGGCGGCATGCGCGTCCCCGGCATCTTCTGGATGCCCGGTAAAATCAAGCCGACAGTCGAGCGCAACGTCGCATCGACCCTCGACCTCTTCCCCACGATCATACGGTTGGCCGGCGGCGCGACGCCCACGGACCGTCTGATGGACGGCGTCGACCTGTCCGGCCTGCTCTTCAAAGGTGAAGCCATCGAACGCGAAGTCTTCTGCTACTATCGCGGCGAGCAGCTCTATGCCGCACGCCTCGGCGCCTGGAAGCTACACCTCATCACCCAAGCTGGCTACGGCGAGAAGCCCGTCACCCACGAGAAACCTTTGCTTTATAATCTGGAAGTCGACCCGTCCGAGAATCACGAGATCTCCGCCGAACATCCCGACGTCGTCGCCCGCCTCCAGGCCGCCATCGCGAAGCACCGCGCCACCGTGACCCCGGTCCGCAGCCAGCTGATCGACGTCGTCGCCAAGTAAGCGTTCATCCTTCCCTCGGGGCCGTTTTCGCCCTATCTCTATCGCACGGGCCTATAGCTCAACGGTTAGAGCACGGAACTCATAATTCCTTGGTTCTGGGTTCAAATCCCGGTGGGCCCACCCCTTTCGTCCCTGGTAGTGAATGCCGATAGCAGCCCACTCCGGAGCACTGCCGGCAAACCTAAGCCGGAAGGATTATCTCTTAGGGGAAGGCCTTAGTTCACTTCTTACTACTGGGGATACTAATGGAAATGAACAGGCCGAGGAGAGAAATAGCCCCACAAATGTATGCAAAACCCTCCGCCATATTCCCTGCATCTGGTCGTAGCGGTCTTTGAAAGAAATAGAATACTGAAAAGAAACCACAAATAACGAATAATAACAATCCGCAGCCTCCGCAGCAGCCATTGGATTCGTTATTACTTTGTGGCTTCACCTCGGGCTCTGCTGGCATCCTCAGCCCCTCGGAGGCATCAAGCTTGGACAAGAGCTCCCTCGCCCCCATCCCCTCGTGCCAATAGTAGTCTGTTGGCTTGAGCGTACCCGCCGCCAAGAGACGAAGAACTTCAGCTAAGTCATAAGTCCCGAGCTCCTGGCCGTACCGGACGATTGTAACCTGGAGGGGTGAGCTCATTTCTGCTCGTCCGTCTTTTCGGGCCGGGAGAAGTTAGCGGACTTACAATGAGGGCAGAGCGACGGAAAGCGGTCCCTGAGCTCGGGTCCCCAATACATAGCAAGGCCCAAGATTCCCAACAAGTGGGCGTTCCTACCATCGACCACAAAAGATACTATCACGAGGAGAGCCCCGACAACCTGGACCACAACGGAGCCCCAACCATAAACACCAATCGGCTCATCAAAAGACTCACGGCAACAATGGCACCAGTAGCGGTTTGCCATCCTTTTCTTCAACCTAACCCGAACGGCCTCCATAACTACCCGATCCTCCTCCTCCTTGGCCTTGTCCTTCTCCTGGGCAAGCTGTTCGTCCTTAATCGCCTGCTCTTGCTTCAGCTGTTCGGCCCTCTCAGCTAACTGCCTCCGAGCTTCCGAGGCCTGGAGCTTAAGCAAGGAAGCCCATTCGGTCATCCCCTCGTGCCAATAGAAGTCAGTCTCCTTGAGGGTCCCATTGACGAGAAGCCGGACGGCCTCCTTTGCCTCA
>CAIVYX010000217.1 GCA_903910245.1 uncultured Opitutia bacterium
CTCTTCGCCGTAGAAGGCCTTGGTGTTCGACTTCACGGCCTTACGGAAGTTCTCGGGCTCATCGGCATCGACGAACGATACCTGGATGCCAAGCTTCGGCAGGGTGTAGTGGAAGAGATTGTAGGTGCCTCCATAGAGCTGCGAGGTCGAGACGATGTGGTCGCCGGCGCCGGCGATGTTGAGGATGGACGCGGTAATGGCGGCCTGACCGGAGGAGTGGGCGAGCGCACCGGAACCACCTTCGAGGGCCGCGAGGCGCTGCTCGAGGACGTCCGTCGTCGGGTTCATGATACGGGTGTAGATGTTGCCGAGCTCCTTCAGGCCGAAGAGGTTCGCGGCATGTTCCGTGTCGCGGAACTGGTAGCTGGTGGTCTGATAGATTGGGACAGCGCGCGAACCGGTGGTCGGGTCGGGCTTCTGGCCAGCGTGCAGGGACTTGGTGCCTAGTTTCATGGGGGTGATGTTGAGGGGAGGGGCTCCGTTATCTCTTTTCGGGCTTACTGAAACAAGCCGTAATCCCTTTTATGACCTTGTCCGTTCCTCCCCAGTAGGGAGAAGATGCTGCATGCGCTTAGGTTTACCCCTCCTTTTGCTACCCTTGACCCTGTCCGCCGGCGAATGGCGGGAGATTTGGCGCGACGATTTCAACGGCAAGGAACTCGACTGGTCCAAATGGGCGGTCGAGGAGAACGGCCACGGCGGCGGCAATAACGAGCTGCAATATTACTTCGACCGACCGCAGAACCTCCGCGTCGAGGACGGGCACCTGATCATCGAGGCCCGGAAGGAGAAAGTGAACGTAGCTGGCGTGCAGAAGGAATATTCTTCCGCACGCCTCCGCACCAAGCGCCGCGCGGACTGGCTCTACGGTCGTTTTGAGATGTCGGCGCAACTGCCGGCAGGGAAGGGGCTCTGGCCGGCTTTCTGGATGTTGCCTTCCGAGGAGAAGTACGGCGGCTGGGCGGCGAGCGGGGAAATCGATATCATGGAGTTCAAGGGCCACGAGCCCGATCAGGTACACGGCACGCTCCATTACGGGGCGCCGTGGCCGAAGAATATTTATAAGGGTCAGCCTTACCGATTGTCTAAGGGCGACTTCACCTCGGGCTTCCATGTGTTCGCCGTGGAATGGGAGCGAGAATCGTTCCGCTGGTTCGTCGACGGAGTCCAAGTGCAGGAGCAGAAGGAGTGGAGCTCCTCGGGCGGTCCCTTTCCGGCGCCCTTCGATCAGAAGTACTTCCTGTTGCTGAACCTCGCGGTCGGCGGCGGCTTCGGCGGCCCCGTCGGGGCCGAGACCCGTTTCCCCGCCCAGTTCAAGGTGGATTACGTGCGGGTGCTGCAGCGTTAGGCGGCGTAGTTCCGACTCGCCCAGCGGGGGCAAGGTTCGCTAACTGACTTCCTATGCCCGTGTTCCTGCATGACACCATGTCCCGCGAGAAGCGGCCGTTGCTGACTAAGCCCGGCCGTGACGTCTACGGCATGTATTGCTGCGGTCCCACGGTCTACGGCCCGGCCCATATCGGTAATTTTAGGACTTTCACTGTTCAGGACGTCCTGCGCCGCACCCTCGAGGTCACGGGCTTGAAGGTAAAGCACGTCCGTAATATCACCGACGTCGACGATAAGACGATTCGCGGCGCCCAAGCGGCTGGCCAGACGCTTGGCACTTTCACGAAGACCTGGACCGACAAGTTTCACGCCGACTGTAAGGCCCTCGGACTTCTCGCTCCGCACGTCGAGCCCAGCGCGGTTGTGCATATCCCACAGCAGGTCGCTATGATCAAGGCGCTCGTCGACCGCGGCCATGCCTACGTCGCCAAGGACGGTTCCGTCTACTTCAAGGTCTGCTCCTGCCCGGACTACGGCAAGTTGAACCACATCGATTTCTCCAAACTTGAGACCCAGTCCGAGAACTCCGCCGGCGAAGCCAACGACGCCGACGAATACGAACGCGAGTCGGCTTCCGACTTCGCGCTCTGGAAGTCCCGCAAGCCTGAGGATGGCGCCAACTTCTGGCCCTCGCCTTGGGGTGAAGGTCGTCCCGGTTGGCATATTGAATGCTCCGCGATGTCGCTGGCGCACCTCGGGGCGACCTTCGACCTGCACGGCGGCGGCATCGACCTCTGTTTCCCGCACCACGAGAACGAAATCGCCCAGTCCGAATGCGCCACCGGCGTGAAGGGCTTCGCGGCCCACTGGTTCCACAGCGCCCACCTGATGGTCGAGGGCGAGAAGATGTCCAAGAGCAAGGGCAACCTCTACACACTCGATGAACTGGTCTGCAAGGGCTTCACGCCGATGGAGGTCCGGTACACGCTGATCTCCGGTCATTATCGCAGTTCGCTCAACTTCACCATGAAGGGCGTCGACGATTCGCGCTCCGCCCTCGCCAAGCTCGAACGTGGCGCCGATCGCCTGCTCGCCGCCGCCGGTTTCAATCGCGCCGAGTTCGCCGCGCCGGTTGCTCAGGAGGTCCAGACCTCCTGGGGTCGTTTCGCCAGGGCTTGGGAAGTCCTGCAGGACGACCTTAATATCCCAGGCTGCCTCGGTCAGGTCTTCACCGTCCTCGCTGAGAAGGATGAGCCCTCGACCGAACAGGCCCGACAGGATGTCTCCGGCCTCGCCAAAATCCTCTTCGCGCTCGGGCTCCATCTGTTCGTCGTCAAGGCGGAGGTCGCCATCCCTACGGACGTCGCCGACCTCGGTGCCCGTCGCTGGGCCGCCAAGCAGTCCAAGGATTTCGCCGCCGCCGATCAGCTACGTCAGAACCTCGCCGCGCTCGGTTGGACGATGCTGGACCGCAAGGACGGCTACGAACTGAAGAAGTCATAAGGCAGGGCAGGGCGGTTGCTCCATCCTTGCCCTCCGCCTCGGGAAGCCCTAGCGAATGGGGTATTCCGCTATGTCTTCCCGCCCGCAGATGACTCCCCTCGAGGAGATTCGCCACTCCGCCGCCCACATGCTGGGTGCCGCCGTGCTCCGCCTGTTCCCCCAGGCCCAGTTGGACATCGGACCGCCCACCGACAACGGCTTCTATTACGACTTTGACCTAGACCACACCTTCTCGGCCGAGGACCTAGTGAAGATCGAGGAAGAGATGCGCCGCATCTCCAAGGAGAATCAGAAATTCGAGCGCTTCGAGTGCACCCGCGAGGAAGCCGAGAAGCTGATCCTCGAACGCGGCCAGAATGCCTACAAGGTCGGCCGCCTCGGCGACATCCCCGCCGGCGAGACCATCTCCTTTTATAAGAACGGCGAGTTCGTCGACCTCTGCGCCGGTACCCACGTCCGTTACTCTTCGCAGGTCAAGGCGTTCAAACTCCTGCACATCGCCGGCGCCTATCACCGCGGCGACGAAAAGAACAAGCAGCTCCAGCGTATCTACGGTACCGCCTACGCGACGAAGGACGAACTCGAGCAGGCCATCGTCCGCGCCGAGGAAGCCAAGAAGCGCGATCACCGTAAGCTGGGCAAGGAACTGAAGCTGTTCCATATCGACGAGAAGGTGGGGCAGGGCCTCATTCTCTGGACGCCCAATGGCGCCGTTGTCCGCCAGGAGCTCCAGAACTTCATCTCCGAGCGCCTCTTTCAGACCGGTTACAAGCAGGTCTTCACGCCGCATATCGGCAACCTCGACCTCTACCGCACCTCGGGCCACTTCCCTTATTACAAGGACGCCCAGTTTCCTCCGCTCGTCGAACGCGAGGCCATGGAGATGCTCGCCAAAGAAGGCTGTGGTTGCGGCGAACTGACCAACCGCCTGGCGGACGGCACTGTGCAGGGCTTCCTGCTGAAGCCGATGAACTGCCCGCACCACATCCGCATCTACGCTTCCCAGCCGCATTCCTACCGCGACCTCCCGGTGCGCCTCGCCGAATTCGGCACGGTCTACCGCTGGGAACAGTCCGGTGAACTGAGCGGCATGACCCGTGTCCGCGGTTTCACTCAGGACGACGCCCACCTTTTCTGCACCGAAGACCAGGTCCTACCGGAAGTCCTCGGCTGCCTTGAGCTTGTGAAGATCGTCCTCAAGACGCTCGGACTGAACGATTATCGTGTCCGCGTCGGCCTGCGCAATCCCGACTCCGCCAAGTACACCGGCACGGCGGAGAACTGGGATAAGGCTGAAGCCGCCTGCCGCACCGCCGCCGCCACCCTCGGCGTCGCCTTCTCCGAGGAGCCTGGTGAAGCCGCCTTTTACGGTCCCAAGATCGACTTCGTCGTCAAAGACGTCATCGGCCGCGAATGGCAGCTCGGCACCGTGCAGGTAGACTTCAACCTGCCGGAACGATTTGAGCTCACCTACAACGGCGCGGACAACAAGCCGCACCGCCCGGTGATGATCCACCGCGCGCCATTCGGTTCGATGGAGCGCTTCGTTGGCATCCTGATCGAGCACTTTGCCGGCGACTTCCCGACTTGGCTCTCGCCTGAGCAGGTCCGCCTCATCCCGCTCAACGACGACCTCAACGCCGATTGCGAAGCGATGGCTGAGATCCTTAAGGTCGCTAAGATTCGCTGCAGCGTAGACGGTTCTTCCGACAAGCTGGGCGCCAAGATCCGTCGCGCCGAGATGTCTAAGGTCCCGCACATGCTGGTCGTGGGCGCCAAGGAAAAGGAAGCCGGCCTCGTTAACGTGCGCTCCCGCGCGGACAAGTCCTTCGAGGGTAACCGCACCTTGGCTGATTTTGTGGCCCTGGTGTCGGCCGAGATCGCCGAACGTCGTCTCAAGGTGCACGTCCCGGCGGCTCCCGCTGCTCCCGCCGCCCCGGCTGCTCCGCAGGCCTAACCGTCACGCGGTTTTAACGGACTGACTGGGGAACGAAGGTTGCCCGGGTGCCTCTTTTGAACTTAAACCCTAGGCATGACCCAGCCCCGACCTTCATCCCGTCGCGAATTCCTTAAGTTCGCCGGACTCGGAAGCCTCGTCTTCGGCGCCGGCTCGGCCCGCGCCCTCGGCGCCGACGGCCGTGAAGCTTCCGCTAATTCCGCGAAGCGCCAGGCTAAGAACGTGATCTTCATGGTTTCGGATGGCATGTGCTTCTCGGTGCTCACCGCCGCCCAGACCTATCTGACCCGGACGGAGAAGCGTTCTTCAAATTGGATGAAGATGTACGGCGAGCTTCCGGTCGTCCGGTCGCTCTGCGAGACCGACTCCGCCAGCGGTATCGTGACCGACTCCGCCGCCGCCGCCAGCTGTTGGGGTATCGGCGAGCGCATCGACAACGGCGTGGTCAACGTCACTCAGGATGGCCGTAAGCCCGTGACCCTCGTTCAGAAGATGATCGCCGCCCGTAAGCGCTGCGGTCTCGTCACCACCACGACCGCCACGCACGCAACTCCGGCGGGCTTCGTCGCCACTGTTGCCACTCGCTCCGACCAGAAGACTATTGCGGCCCAATATCTCGAGCGCGGTGTTGACGTCGTCCTGGGCGGCGGCACGCAGTATTTCAGCGAGGACCTGCTGGCTGCCTACCGCAAGGCCGGCTATGGCGTCGCCTTGAATCGAGACCAATTACTGGCCGATGCCGGCCAAGCACCTTTGCTGGGTCTCTTCAGTAAGAGCCACATCCCCTTCGTGATTGATCGCTTGAATTCCGCTGCGCTCAAGGCTTCCACGCCGACGCTCTCCGAGATGACCAAGATTGCGCTCCAGCGCCTTGGCTCCGCCCCGGAAGGATTCTTCCTGCTGGTTGAAGGCGGTCGCGTTGACCACGCTGGGCACGGCAACGACGGAGCTGCCGCGATTCAAGAGCAAATTGCTTTCGACGAGACCATCGCCACGGTGCTCGCCTTTATCGATAAGCATCCCGACACTTTGCTAATTATCACCACTGACCACGGCACCGGGGGCTTCAATGTCAACGGCCTTGGCAACGAAGACTTTATCTCCTTGGCTCCGTCATATTCGGAATCGACTCCCGCCTTCGATCGGCTCGTCGGCTTCAAGATGTCGCTCGAGGTGCTCAAGATTGAGACCAAGGGCCTGTCGTCGAAAGATTTCGTCGATGCGGCCGAGAAGGCCACTGGCCTGCAGTTCGCTGGCGCCGATCGTGACAAGATTACTTCGACCAAGACGCTCGCAGTGACTCTCATGAAGTATACCTCGATCGGCTGGACGAGCAATAATCACACTGGCGAGATGGTCGAATTCTGCGCCTATGGACCTGGTTCCCAGCTCTTCACGCCGCACCTGCGCAACGACCAGGTGCATGCGAAGGTCCTGCAGGCGACCGGCGTAGCCTGAAGCTTCGGCAATCCGGGCACAAAAAAGGGCGTCCGATCGGACGCCCTTTTGCTTCGCCGGGTTGTCGGCTTAGAGCTTGTTATACTTCACACCGCAGCCGTAGGGCTTGGTGTTGGTGACTTCCGGCTCCTTGCCATCCTTGACGGCCTTGACGGCGGCGAGGACGTAGTTGGTGGACTTGTCGATGTCAGCGGCCTTGGTGGCGACGGAACCGTTGTCGATTGCACCCTTGTAGACGAGGATGCCCTTGCCATCGATGACGTAGCAGTGAGGGGTCACCTTGGCTTCGTAGGCGCGGCCGATGCTCTGGTTTGCGTCTTCGATGACGGTGCCGGGGTAGTAGGTGGTGCTTTCGTTGATTTTATCTCCGGCGGTGTGGATGATCAGCCAGACGACGCCCTGGGCGATGGCCTGCTTCTGGAATTCCTGCATCTTGCCAGCGTCGTAGAACTTGCGAACGGCGGGGCAGCCAGGGTTGTACCATTCGAGGACGACGGTCTTGCCCTTGAGATCGGCGAGGCTGACGGTCTTACCGTCGAGGGTCTTGCCGGTGAATTCAGGAGCAGCCTTGCCGATGTCGGCGGCCGCAAAAGAGGCCACCGCCGCGAGGCAGGCGAGGAGTGAGGTGAGGATACGCATGGGTGTGGTGGGTAGGTCGGTATTTGTAGAGGCTGGTTCACACATTTCAACCCCTTCGCGTGGCAGATGTTCATATTATCTGCTTAAAGAGGCCATTTTAACGCGATTTTGACTCATGGGTTGCCAAATTGACCGAAAACCCCGAATTAATCCCTCGTCTATGGCTGACGCCCGTTCCACCGCCTTGGTCTGTGCCAATGAAGCTTCCCTCTGGGCGGAGCTGCAGGCCCGCGCGGCCGTTGTGGCCAAGGCTGAACCGGCCTTGGCGCCGATGCTTCAACGTTATGTGCTGGAACGTTCCAGCTTCGGCGAAGGCATTATCCAGCGTTTGGCTGAACGCATTACGCCGACCGGGCAGGATCTGCCGGTCATCCTCCGCGTCCTCGGCGAAGCCGTCGCGTCCGACCGCGAGGTACTATCGCAGATGCGCGCCGACATCCGCGCCACGCTTGAGCGCGACCCAGCGACGGAACATGCGCTGATTCCGTATCTTTGGTATAAAGGTTTTCACGCCATCTCGATGCATCGCCTCTCCCATGTACTGTGGAAGGCTGGTCGCAAGGAGCTTGCCATTCATTTGCAGTCGCTCGTCTCCGAGCACCTCGGCGTCGATATCCATCCGGCCGCTCGCTTTGGCGTCGGCATCCTGCTCGACCACGCGACCGGCTTCGTCGCCGGCGAGACCAGTGTCGTGGCGGACAACGTCTCTTTCCTTCATGAGGTCACTCTCGGTGGCACGGGTAAGGCCCGCGGTGACCGCCACCCGAAGATCCGTTCGGGCGTGCTGGTCGGCGCTGGCGCGAAGATTCTCGGTAATATCACCATCGGCGAAGGCGCCAAAATCGGCGCGGGTTCCGTCGTGCTCAAGGACGTCGCCCCGCATACCAGTGTGGCCGGCGTGCCTGCGGTGATGATTGGCCAGACCACCGTCGACGCCCCGGCGCTCGATATGGATCACTCGCTCTAGTCCATGCCGAATAGCCGCCCAGCGCAGGAACGCCCGGGCGATGCTCGTGTCCTGGACTGTCTTTATCGCGTCGGTGCTTTCGTCAATGCGACCGAAGACCCGCGCGAGGCCTTGGACTTCATTCTCGAAGAGATTGTGCGGACGCTCGGCGCCTCGAGTGCTTCAATCGCGCTCGTCGAACCCGCCACGGGCTCGCTGCGGATCGAGGTGAGTAACGGGCTCGATGCAGCCTCCGTTTCCGAGATCATCGAGCAAGGGCAGGGCATCACCGGCTGGGTCGCCCTTTACGCCAAGCCTCAGCGTATCCCCGATGTCTCAAGGGATCCGCGGTACGTCGAGATCCGCAAGGGCATCCGTTCCGAACTCGCCGTCCCCATGGAGCTCATGGGCAATGTCATCGGTGTGGTGAACTGCGATTCCGACCGCCTAGATGCTTTCAGCGAGCAGGACCTCGCATTCCTCTCCCTCCTGACCAACGAGGCCTCCAAGGCTGTCGGCCGTATCTGGTTGCTCCGTCAGCTGCGTTCCAAGGCGGCTCAGCTCGAAGCGCTGGTCCGTGCGGCGCAGGGTCTTGCCCGCGAGCGCGACGAGCCAGGTATCTCGCAGGACCTTGCCCGCCATACCCGCGGGTTGCTGGGCGTGCGCGCCTGCGCCTATTACAAGATCGTCGACGATGTCCTGCTGCTCAAGTATCTCGACGGCGAGTTGAGCGGTAGCGAGCTCGCCCCGAGTATCGCCGTGAACCAGACCTCGCTCGGTACCGTCGTCGGTCGTGGTCGCCCGGTCGTCGTGCCGGTCGCCGGCAAGACCGAAGAGCACCTTTTCCTGAGGCTCTCCGAGCCCGTCGCCTCGTCTTCGTTGCTCGCGGTGCCGGTGCGCTACGAAGACGACACTTTCGGCGTGCTGATGTGCGTCGCCATGGGTGCCTACCGTTTCTCCGACGATGATAAGCACCTCGTTACAGCGCTGTCCTCGTTCGGTGCTTCCTCAATCCAGAATGCCCGCCTCTACGCCAAGGTCTTCACGGTTGAAGAAGGCCTACGTCGCAGCGAACGCCTCACCGCCCTTGGCCTGCTTTCGGCGGAGGTCGCCCATGAGATTCGCAATCCCCTGACGGTGATGAAGCTCCTTTCGGATACGCTTTCCCAGGGGATGGCTCCGGATGATCCCAAGGTCGAGGACCTTGACGTCATGCGCGAGAAGATTGCCCACATGGAGGGCGTCGTCTCCCGCGTGCTCGGCATGAGCAAGGCCCAGTCGGGTGCTTTCCGCGTCGTCGACCTCCGTAAGGCGACGGAGAACGCCGTGTTACTCCTTCGCCTCAAGTTACAGCAGCTCGGCGTGAAGGTGGAAGTCCATGGAGATCAGGTCATCCCGGCCGTCGAGGGTAATCCCGGACAGATTCAACAGGTCTTCCTTAATCTGATGATGAACGGCGTGCAGGCCATGACCGGTGGGGGCCTGTTGTCTTTGCACCTTGGAGTCGAACCTGGTATGCAAGGAGAGGTTGTCGTGGTCCGCATCGCCGACACCGGTACAGGCATACCTCAGGAAATTATGCCTAAAATCTTCGACTCCTTCTTCACCAGCCGCGAAGACGGCACCGGTCTCGGCCTCGCCATCGTGAAGCGCATCATGCGCGACCACCGCGGGGACATCATCGTCGAGTCCACGGGACCCGGTGGCACGACGTTCAAGTTCTGGTTTCCCGTCGGGAAGTAAGCCAGACCTTGCCCGCTTTGATTAGCACGGGCAGGAAGGAGACAAAGATTACGCTGATGGTGACCAGCCCTAGGTTTTTGGCCAGCGGGGTGTTCCCGATGAGATGGCCAAGTAGGACGAGTGAACCAATCCAGATGACGGCTCCGGCGACGTTCCAGACGAAGAAACGGCGCGGTGGCATCTTGCCCATGCCGGCGACGAACGGTACGAAGGTCCGGATCACAGGGATGAAGCGCGACATCACGAGCGAGGCCGCGCCTTTCTCCGCATAATAGGAGCGTGCGGCTTCCAGGTAGCGTCGCTTGTAGAGCCAGCCGTCTTCCCATTGCTCGACGCGTTCGCCGAACTTCACCCCGAGCCAACGACCGAGCTCGTTACCGATGATGGCGGCAATCGTCAGCGCGAAGAAGAGGGTCCAGGGGTCGAGCAGGGCGGGGCGTTCGCCGTTGGCGATCGTGAGAATACCGGCGACGACAATCATTGAATCTCCCGGTAGGAAGAATCCGAAGAGCAGGCCGGTCTCGGCGAAGACGATCAGCGTCATGACGGGCACACCGCCAATCTTGATCATCTCTTCGACGTTTGACATCGATTGGAGGGCGGCCTTGAGGGTGCTAAACCAGTTGTCCATAAGTTCAATTAGGAAGGTTGCGGCAGATTGGCAATCGCCCTTGAAGGAATCGGCCTTTCCCCTCACGGTGGCAACGCCACATGTCGCCTGAATACGAATCCGCTTCCGTCCTACTCCGCCGCTCCGCGTTGCAGCATGGTCTAGCCGGCCAGGCGGCCTTGGAGGGCGAGTTCGTCCCGCGGGCCAAGGTGTTTCTGGCCGAGGCTCGAGAAATCCAACTGGCGGCCCATCGTGCCGGCGTCCTCGGCGGCGAGGTCGCGAAGCTTCGCTCCGACGCAATCGACATCCTTTTCGACGCGCTCTACTTAAAGGCCGGCCCCGCCGCTTCAGTGATCAGCCTCGTCGCCACGGGCGGCTACGGTCGCGCTGAACTTTGCCCGCTCAGCGATGTCGACCTGTTGGTGCTGGTTCCGCGACACTCGGCCGCCACGAAGGCGCTCGTCGAATCCATTCTCTATCCGTTGTGGGACCTCGGCCTCAAGGTGGGTCAGTCCGTCCGCACGGTCACGGAATCGACCAACTACGCGAAGGACGACCTGCATCTGCACGTGGCCTTGCTCGAAACACGTCACCTGTGCGGCTCGGCCGAACTCTACGCCCAACTCGAAGCCAAGACTGCCGCATTGCTCTCCGGGCAGGCCTGGAAGCCGTTTGCCCGCGCCATCGTGGAGTCTCAGCGCAAGCGCCGCGAAAAGGCCGGCGGTAGCGCCTACCTGCAGGAGCCTGACCTTAAAAACGGCGTGGGTGCCCTGCGTGATGTCCAAGGATGCATTTGGATCGCGCGCACCGCTCGCAATGGTGTCGGCCCGGCTGGCCTCGCGGCTTCCGGTTTCCTGCCTTCCGTCGACCTGCAGAAGTTTGAAGAAGCCAAGCAGGTGCTCCTCCGCCTCCGCTGCGAGCTGCATTTCCAAGTCACTCGGCCGACGGAACAGCTTTCACTCGAGCGCCAGGATACGATGTCACAGGGCCTCGGTTACCTAGGAACGCTTACTGAACGCATCGGCGGGCTGATGCGCGAGTATTTCGACGCCGCTGACCACATTCGCCGCTGTGCGGAGATCGTCGAAGGTGCGGTCATGGGCGAACCCGAACCCGAAGGGTGGGGTGCCCCGTTTATTATGGATGGCCTGCGCGTCGTGCCTGGGGGCACCATCACGGCGGAGCATCGCCTGGTCTTTGAAGAAGACCCCGGCCGTCTGGTACGCTTGTTCCGTATCTGCCAGATCCATGAGGCCCGGCCTGATCGTGCCCTGTCTCTGCTGGTGCGCGAGCGGGCGCACCTGCTGACGCCAGCGCTTGCCGCTTCTGAGGAAGCCAGTAGCGCCTTGCGTGCGATGCTCACCGAAGGCGGCCGTGTGTACGGCACCTTGAACGCGCTTCGCGAGCACGGCATACTGTATCGCTTGGTTCCTGAGTTCGCCGGTCTGCACTGCCTCGTACAGTTCGAATTCTACCATCGCTGGACGGCTGACGTGCATACGCTGCGTTGCCTGATGGAGCTGGATATGATCTACGCCGGCGAGACGGACGTCGATCAGCGCTATCGCGCCGTCGTCCTCGGCTCCGAAGCTCCTTCGCTGCTCTACGCGATCCTGTTCCTGCACGACATCGCCAAGTCCGGCGGCATCGAAGGCCATGCGGAGCGCGGTGTGCCCATCGCCGACAAGGTACTGGAACGTCTTGGCTTCGATGCGCGCGAGCGTGAGATTGCCGCCGGTGTCATCCGCCACCACCTCGTGATGGGTCTCTACTGGCAACGCCACGATATCGATGACCCCGCCAACATCGATCGCTTCGCACGTCTGATGGGCGACGAGCAGGTCCTGCGCAGCCTCTTCGTGCATACGCGCTGCGACGCCCGAGCCACTTCCCCAGACCTCTGGACTGAGTTCAAGGACGGCCAGCATTGGACGGTCTACCGCCGGACCCTCGCCAAGCTGGCCGGCGAGGCGGAGCATGACCATGGCGCCGTCGTGGCCGCGTTGCGGTCCGCCACTGCCGTCATTCTCGGCGCAGGTATCCCTTCCGACGAGGTCGAAGCCCATTTCACCACCATGCCGCAGGGCTATTACCTGCATGCCTCGGCCGAAGACGCCGCGCATCACCTCCAGATGATCCATCGTCTCATTGCATCGGTCTCGGAAGCCGATGCTGAGGTCTCTTTGCGTCCGATTGTCGAATGGCACGATGACGCCGGTTCTGGCCAGTCATTGGTCACCGTCGTCACCTGGGATCGCGCGGGACTCTTTAGTCGCATGGCCGGCGCCTTCGCTGTAGCCGGTATTAATATCGTCTCGTGCCGGGCCTTTTCACGCGACGACGACGTCGCGATCGACTTCTTTAAGGTCGTCCTGCCCGTGGGTAAGGAAGCTGCCTCCAAGGAGCGCTTCACGGCGGCCTTGGCTAAGTCGCTGCTCGAAGGTACGGATCTCGTGGAAGACGTCGCCGCAGAAGAGCAGCACGCCCTCTTAACCGCTCCGCGTCGCAAGGCCTTCGTGCCGCTCGCCGCTAAGGTCGAGGTCTACTATGAGGTCGAGCTGACCCGGACCGTCATCGAGATCCAGTGCAACGACCGTCTCGGCCTATTGTTCCGTGTCGGCCGCGCCATCCGGGAGGCTGGTTATGCCATTACCTTCGCCAATATCGCGACCGAACAGGGCTTCGCCATAGACACCTTCTACCTGACCCCGGAGCGCGGGCTGACCCGCAATCCTCATCCGCCGGAAGCCTTGGCCGAGGTCTTAAGCGGAGTGGTCTCCTGAGCGTCGTCCCACCTTGCTTCGGTCGGGGAATCGCCCAAACTGGGGCTGTCCTGCCATGAACAAGCTGCTCACCCTCCTGAAGTCTGGCCTCATCGCCTGTGCCGCCTGCGGTCTCCTCCTTGCGGCCGACCGAACGCCTTCCACCGAAAAGACCATGACCACTCCTCCTAAGCTCGAGAAAGCCACCTTCGGGGCCGGCTGTTTCTGGGGCGTCGAATATCAATATGCCAAGATTCCGGGGGTCTATTCAGCCGAGAGCGGTTACGCGGGCGGCAAGACTTTGAATCCGACCTATGAGGATATCTGCGCCAAGGGTACCGGCCACGCGGAAGTCATCGAGGTGACCTTCGATCCGGCCAAGGTGAACTACCGCACGCTGGTCGAGTATTTCTTCAAGATGCACGACCCGACGCAGGTCAACCGCCAAGGTCCGGATGTCGGTGATCAGTATCGCTCGGTTGTCTTCACGCATTCTCCCGAGCAGCAGAAGGTCGCTGAAGACGTGAAGGTGGGTCTGACTCTCGCCAAGACCTTCAGCCGCCCGATCGCCACCCAGATTGAGGCTGCTCCCAAGTTCTGGCGCGCGGAAGAATATCACCAGAAGTATTACCAGCTTCGGGGCAAGAAGCCCTATTGTCACCTGGTGCCCTTCGCGGAAGAGAAGTAAGTCGTGGCTGAACGGCGCCTTCGGTCGGATGACGCCTTGCCTGGCCTAGGCCAGGGGGTACCCGATGCCATCCCGGAGCGACGCCGTCCGCTGGCTTCGCGCATGCGCCCCCGCAATCTTGCGGAAGTCGTTGGCCATGCCGGCTTGCTCGGGCCCGATGCTTTGCTGCCGCGCCTGATTAAGGCCGACAACTTCGGCTCGTTGCTCTTCTACGGCCCTCCGGGATGCGGCAAGACCACCTTGGCCGAGGTCATCGCCGCCGAGACGCAGTCCTTCGTCGTCCGCGTCAATGCGGTGCTCTCGGGTACCCCGGAACTGCGCGAAATCTTGGCGGACGCACGTCGCCAGCCTTCCCGCAAGACCGTTCTGGTCGTCGACGAGATCCATCGCTTCAACAAGGCCCAGCAGGATCTATTACTGCCGGATGTCGAAGCGGGCGTGGTGCGTCTCATTGGCTGCACGACCCATAACCCAGGCCTCTACGTCGTCCCGGCGCTCCTGAGCCGCAGTCATCTTTTCCGTCTCGATCCGCTGTCGCCGCCGGAAATCACTGCTTTCCTCGGCACCGCACTAGCGGACAAGGAGCGAGGTCTCGGTGCCCTTGGCGTTAAGGCTTCGGAGAAAGTGCTGCAGCAAGTGGCCGAGATGGCTTCGGGCGACCTGCGACGCGCGTTGAACTGCCTCGAGACCTTGGTCCTTTCTGCCCCCGCGCTCGGAACCGTCACCGACGACGCGGTGGCCTCTTTCGCCCGCGAACGTCGCATTCGTTATGATGACGGCGGCGACGACCATTATGACACCGCTTCGGCGTTCATCAAATCCGTCCGCGGCGGCGATCCGGATGCCGCGCTCTACTGGCTCTTTCTGATGCTCGAAGGAGGGGAGGAGCCCCGCTTCATCGCCCGTCGTCTCGTCATCTGCGCTTCCGAGGATGTTGGCTTGGCGGATTCCCGTGCGCTGGGCGTGGCCACCGCAGCCTTCCAGGCGTGCGAGATGGTCGGCATGCCCGAGTGCGAATACGCCTTGGCCCATGCGACGCTCTTCTTAGCGCTCTCGCCGAAGAGCAATAGCACGACCGTGGCAATCTCCGAGGCGAAGGACGCGGTGCGCAATATGCCGCGTCAGGAGGTGCCTCTTCACCTCAAGGATGCGCACAACAGCGTGAACAAAAGTCTCGGGAACGGTGGCACCTATCGTTATAGCCACGATTATCCGGAAGCTATCAGCGGACAGGAATACCTCAGCCGTCCGCTTTCGCTTTATCATCCCGGAGATGCCGGCGCCGAGCCGCAGATCGCCGAACGCCTCGCCCGCTGGCGCGAGCTCAAGGCTGGCCTGAAGAAGAAGGACGAACGTCCGTGAGCAAGGTTGCGCCACGTCTGCCGTGGTTCGGCCCGGGCAAGTTCCCGCTCTACCTCGCGCCGATGGCCCGTCACACTGACGTGGCCTTTCGCCAAGTGTGTAAGGAGCAGGGCGCCGACGTGATGGTCACGGAGTTCGTGCAGTCCGAGGCGCTAATCCGCGACAACGTCAAAGCCTGGGAGATGGTCGACTTCACCGAAGGCCAGCGTCCGATGGGCGTTCAGATCTTCGGCGCCACGCCCGCTTCGATGGCCAAGGCCGCCCGTCTGGTGTGCGACCGGGTGAGGCCGGACTTCCTTGATCTCAATTTCGGCTGCCCCGCGCACAAGGTCATTGAACAGAACGCTGGCTCTGGCCTGCTGCGATGCACGCCGCTGCTTTATGATCTCGTGAAGGCCGTGAAGGATGCGATTCCGGATGTCCCTCTGACGGCGAAAATGCGGCTAGGTTGGGATCACGCCACCATCGTGGCCGTCGAGGTCGCTGGCCGCCTGCAGGAGCTCGGCGTCGAAGCCTTGGCGGTCCACGGACGTACGAAGGAGCAGGGATACTCAGGCGAAGCTCATTGGGGTTGGATCGCCCAGGTCGCCGCTGCGGTCGATATCCCGGTGATTGGTAACGGCGACGTGAAGGACGGAGCTTCGGCTCTCCTTCGACGTCGGGAGACCGGGGTCTCCGGGTTGATGGTCGGCCGAGCCGCACTGGGTAACCCCTGGATTTTTGCCCAGCTTAAGGCAGCGATGGAGGGCAGGGAAGGCTCCGCCGCCGAAATAGGCATGCAACAGCGCTGGGATTGCATGATTCGTTTGGCCGAGCTCACCATCGAGGTGCATGCCTCGCGTCTGGGCACGCGGGATGTGCGTTGGATGCTCGATCGCATGCATCCGTTGACGCATGGGCTCCCCGGATCTCGAAAATTGCGCGACCGACTCCGGCACTGTCTGACCTTGGACGACCTCCGACGGCTCCGCGACGAGCACCTCGCGGAATCGGTGAAGTGAATTAAAACCCCTATTCGCAAGGTGACGGTGATGGTGTGACGGACGTGCAACAGAAACCTCATTTTCTTATCTACAGGGGTCCTGTTAATAACCTGTGCAGGGCTTGGTCTTGTCCCTCGTCACGGCGTGTTCACAAATGTCATCCGATTCACCCCCCATGGATCGACACCGGCCCTACCTCCGGACGCTAAAGGGAGGAAACCAATTTTTAACCTCTCAAACGCCCGCTCACCAACGACTTATGCTGCACCTGCCGCCGATTACCCATTCGGCTGGTAAGCAGTTAAACCCTTAAGGTCGTTTCATTAACATCCCTTTTACAAAAATACCTCACTTTCGGGCTTCCAAAGAGCCTGTGAACAACCTTTCTCAACCCTCCCCCTTTCTCATGTCCCCTTCCGTCAGCCACCTATCCCTTTGGGAGACCGCAAAAAGCGAACTCCGTAACACCCTTCCTCGCGCAGACTTCGAAACCTGGATCTCTTCCCTGCAGCCCCTGAGCATCATCGAAGGCAAAGTCCTCGTCCTCGAAGCTCCGTCCGTGCTCACTGAAGCCTGGGTGAACAGCAACTACGCCGAGATGCTCCGTCGTCAGCTCACGCTCGTCGCCGGACGTAACATGGATTTCCGTCTGACCGCTTCGGTCGACGCTTCGCGCGAAGCCGCGCCGGCTCCAGCTCCGGTCGCGCGCTCCTCGCGTCAGGCCGCCACCGCTTCGCCGGCTCCGGCAATCAAGGCGACCAACACGTTTGATAATTTCATCGTCGGTCCGGAAAACGAGATGGCCCATGGTGCTTCGCTCGCCGTCGCCAAGGAACCCGGTCACTATTACAACCCGCTCTTCATTCACGGTCCGACCGGTCTCGGTAAGACCCACCTGATGCACGCGATCGCTCACTCGGTTTACGCCGCCAACCCGCAGGCCCGCATCGCCTACATCTCCTCCGAGACCTTCACCAACGATTTCATCCAGGCTCTCCAGACCGGCAGCGTCGCCGCATTCCGCCGCCGTTATCGTGAACTCGACCTACTCCTAATCGACGACATTCACTTCCTCGCCGGCAAGGAGTCCACGCAGGACGAGTTCTTCCACACTTTCAACGAGCTGCATAATAACCATAAGCAGGTGGTCCTCACGAGCGACCGTCCGGCTTCAGAGATTGCCAAGCTCCAGGAACGCCTCGTTTCCCGCTTCCAGTGGGGCATGGTCGCTTCCATTCAGGCCCCTGGCCTCGAGACCCGTATCGCGATTCTCCGCAAG
>CAIVYX010000218.1 GCA_903910245.1 uncultured Opitutia bacterium
GTGGGCTTCACCGACGCCGACTTCGCCAAGCCCGTCGTGGGCGTCGCCTCGACCTGGTCAATGGTCACCCCCTGCAATATGCACATTAACCGACTGGCCGACGAAGCCGTCAAAGGGGCTGACGCGGCCGGCGGCAAGGCGGTCATCTTCTGCACCATCACCGTCTCGGACGGTATCTCCATGGGCACCCCCGGTATGCGCTATTCACTAGTCTCGCGTGAGATCATCGCGGACTCGATCGAAGCCGTAACCGGCGCCGAAGGCTTCGACGGCCTGGTCGCCATCGGCGGCTGCGATAAAAATATGCCCGGTTGCGCCATCGCCATGGCGCGCCTCAACCGCCCTTCCATCTTTGTTTACGGCGGTACTATCGTCCCTGGGCTGCACCGCGGCCAGTCGGCCGATATCGTCACCGTCTTCGAAGCCGTCGGCAAACACGCCGGCAAGCAGATCGGCGAAAGCGAGCTCAAGGAGATTGAAGTCTGCTCCATCCCCGGCGAAGGCTCCTGCGGCGGCATGTATACCGCCAACACCATGGCCTCCGCGATTGAAGCGTTGGGCCTCAGCCTGCCGGACAGCTCCGCGCAGCTTGCGAATTCTAAGGCCAAGCTCGAGGACTGCGAGCGCGCCGGCAAGGCGGTGCTGGAACTCATTAAGAAGAACATCCGCCCTTCGGACATTCTTTCGAAGGAAGCCTTTGAGAATGCCATCACCGTCGTCATCGCCCTCGGCGGTTCGACGAATGCCGTGCTCCACCTCATCGCGATGGCCCATTCCGCGGACATCAAGCTCACCCTTGAGGACTTCGAGCGCGTCGGCCGCCGCGTGCCGGTGCTCGCCGACCTCAAGCCGAGCGGCAAGTACAACATGGCGCACTTCGTCCGCATCGGCGGCCTCCAGCCGCTGCTCAAGATGCTCCTCGATAAGGGCCTACTGCACGGCCATTGCATGACCGTCACCGGCAAGACCGTCGCCGAGAACCTCGCGAATATCGGTAGCTACGCCGCCGACCAGGACGTCGTTCGTCCCTTCTCCAATCCAATCAAGGCCGATAGCCACCTGCGTATCCTGCGCGGCAACCTTGCGCCCGACGGCTCCGTCGCCAAAATCTCCGGCAAGGAAGGCAACGCCTTCACCGGTAAAGCCATCGTCTACGAATCTGAAGAGGCCTCGCTCCGCGGCATCCTCGACGGCGAGGTCAAGGACGGCCACGTCATCGTCATCCGCAACGAAGGCCCCAAGGGCGGACCTGGCATGCGCGAGATGCTCGGACCCACCAGCGCCGTCATGGGTAAGGGCCTCGGCAAGACTGTCGCCCTCATCACCGACGGACGTTTCTCCGGCGGCTCCCATGGCTTCGTGGTCGGCCATATCACCCCTGAGGCAGCCGTCGGCGGCGTGCTCGCGGTCGTGAAGAACGGCGACACCATCACCATCGACTCGCAGAAGAACGAAATTAATCTGGACGTCCCGGTCGCAGAAATCGCGGATCGCCTGAAGTCCTGGAAGGCTTCCCCTTGCAAGGAGAAGCGTGGTACCCTCGCCAAATATGCCAAGCTCGTGTCCTCGGCCTCCGAAGGTGCCATCACCGACGGCGACTAAGGTCTTCACCTGAGCGGAAATGAAAGGGCGGACGCCTCGGCGGACCGCCCTTTTTGTTGCCAAGCAGGGTGGGGGCGAGGAAGACTCCCCTATCGTGGCCAACTCCTTCGACCTCTTCCGAAAGCAGCTCCAGAACTTCCCTGAACTCGGCATCGCGCTCGACTTCAGCCGCGCCCCGGCGCCGGCCGGTTTCGCCGAGAAGATGGCGCCGGCCATGGCCCAGGCGTTCGCCGACATGGCGGCGCTCGAGAAGGGCGCCGTCGCCAACCCCGACGAGAAGCGTATGGTTGGCCACTACTGGCTGCGCGCTCCCGAACTCGCACCGGATGTGAAGATCGCCGCCGAAGTAAAAATCGCCATCGACACCATCGCCGACTTCGCCGCACAAGTCCACGCTGGCCAGGTCAAGGGCTCCGCCGGCAAGTTCACCGATCTCCTCTGCATTGGCATCGGTGGCTCGGCACTCGGCCCGCAGTTCGTCACCGACGCACTCGGCGGCAAGGCTGACAAGCTCCGCGTCCATTTCATCGATAACACCGATCCCGACGGCATCGACCGCGTGTTCGACACCTTGGGCGTTCGCCTTGGCACGACGCTCGCGATTGTGACCTCCAAGTCGGGCAGCACGCCGGAGCCACGCAACGGCCAGCTCGAAGCCGCGCTCCGCTGGAAGCAAGCCGGCCTCGCCTTCGCCGCCCACGCCGTCGCCGTCACCGGCGAAGGCAGCCAGCTCGACCAGGTCGCCGTCGCTGAGAAGTGGCTCGCCCGTTTCCCGATGTGGGATTGGGTTGGTGGCCGCACGAGCGAGATTGGTCCGGTGGGCCTGCTGCCGGCCGCGCTTCAAGGCATCGATATCCGCGGACTGCTCGACGGAGCCCGCGCGATGGATGCGCTGACCCGCGTGCCCGATGCGCAGAAGAATCCCGCCGCCGCGCTCGCGCTGGCTTGGCATCACCTCACCGAAGGCCGCGGCACCAAGGCCATGGTCGTGCTGCCTTACAAAGACCGCCTCCTGCTCTTTTCCCGCTACCTCCAGCAGCTCGTCATGGAATCGATCGGCAAAGAACTCGACCTCCAAGGCCGCAAGGTCCTGCAGGGACTCACTGTGTACGGCAACAAAGGTTCGACCGACCAGCACGCCTACGTGCAGCAGCTCCGCGACGGTGTGAATAACTTTTTCGCCGTCTTCATCGAGGTCCTCAAGGACCGCGAAGGCAGTTCCCTTGAGGTGGAGCCCGGCGTGACCTCCGGCGACTACCTCCAGGCCTTCCTGCTCGGCACCCGCGAAGCCCTCTCCGGCAGCGGCCGTGCTAATATTACTATTACCATCAATCAGGTGGATGCCCGCTCTGTGGGTATGCTCATCGCGCTCTTCGAGCGAGCCGTCGGTCTATACGCCAACCTGCTCGGCATCAACGCCTACCACCAGCCTGGCGTCGAAGCCGGCAAGAAGGCCGCCTCCGAGACGCTCAAAGTCCGGGCCGCCGCCATCGCCACCCTGGCCAAGTCCAAGGGCAAATGGCTCTCCGTCTCGCAGGTTTGCGAGGAAATTGCACTTGAGGGGCAAGAAGAATTGGTGTTTAAAGTCCTCCTGCATATTTCGTCCAACCCTGGTGCCATTTCCCGTCAGGAATCTCCTGATCCTGGGAAGACACTCTTCAGTCATTCTTAACCCCCTTCCCCTACCCCTACCCCATGAACAAGAAGCTCAATGCCTTCCTCCGCATCCTGACTATCGTCGCCGCCGTCGCCGCCGTCGTCTTTGCCATCCTCCTGAAAGGCAAAATGGACATCGCCCTCACGAACACCGCTTGGGCCGTGACCGACGCCGAAGTTAAGGCCGGCAAGGAGTACGACGCCCGCATGACTTCGCTCTCCACCGTTGGCCCCATGCTTGTCGCCAAGCGCAAGACCATCACCGACCTCGAACTCGAAAAGAAGGACTTCATCGCCGACGTCGCCGACAAGAAGACGAAGATCGAGGGCCTCACCGCCGCGAACACCACGCTTGAAGGGGAACGCGCCGAACTCACCCGTAAGCGCGACGAACTTGCCGCCCAGCTGACTGACTCCAACAGCAAGAAGGACGGCGCCGAAGCCGCCCTCGCCAGCGCCAAGGAAGAACTCGTGAAGGCTACTGAAAAGGCCGCCGGCATGTTCACCAAAGAGCAGCTCGCTGAAATCGAAACCAAGGCCACCAATGCCGAACAGAAGGCCGAAATCATCAGCGGTAAATACCGCGGCCTCCACACCAAGGTCTCCCGCGCGATGGAAAACAACCCGGCCCCCTTCGGCTTCCCCAGCGACCCTCTCGGCGAACCCGCCAAGCCGGGTGATGCTGCCCCTGCCGTCGCCGCCGTCGAAGCCGCTTCCGAAAGCATCCTGACCAACGTTCTCGCCCTCGACTCCGACTCCGGCATCGTCGCCTTCTCGGTCGGCGAAGCCAATGGCATCAAGGAAAAGGCCATCTTCGACGTGAAGATTGCCGGCAAGAAGGTGGGCAAGGTGCAGATCTCGACCGTCAAGGGAGTCCTTTCCTTCGGCCTGCTGCAGCCTGACAAGGAACTCGACATCAAAGCCATCGCCAAGGCCAGCTCGGTGTCCCTCGTTCCCTCCACTAAGATCACGCTCAACTGATGTTCGGCCGCACGCTCATCGCCTTCGCCCTGTTTGCCTGCCTTCTGGGCCTGGCGGGTTGTGAGACCGTCGAGAAGCCAGCCGACTCCATGCTTCCTCTTTCCCAGCCCAGCGGCTGGCAGGGCGGCATCCCAGGCGTATCGACGCCGGGTTCCGGGTACCGACGCTGATGTCGCCCGCCGACGCAGGTGCCGCTGGCCGTCCGCAGGGACCGGCCGGACGGCTCTGGGTCGTGGCTACGCCGTTGGGTAACCTCGGCGATATTACCGCCCGCGCCCGCGAGGCCATCGCGGCGTGCGACCTGGTCGCCTGCGAAGACACCCGCGTGACCGGCGGCCTGCTTCGCCACCTCGCAATCTCCAAGCCGATGCTCGCCTACCATGAGCACAACGAGAAGGACGCCGCCGTCCTGATCGCCGATAAGATCGCGGGCGGCGCGAAGATTGCGCTCATCACCGATGCGGGCACGCCAGGTATCAGCGACCCTGGCTTCCGCGTCACCCGAGAATGCCGCCGGCGCGGCCTGACCGTCACCCCCTTACCCGGCCCGTGCGCAATCGTGGCCCTACTTTCCGCCTCCGGACTCCCGACCAACGCGTTCCGCTTCGTCGGCTTCCTGCCGCCGAAATCCGCGGCCCGCCGACGCTTCCTCGAAGGCCTTAAGGAGGCCGATGAGACCGTTGTGCTGCACGAGTCCTGCCACCGCATCAGCGACTTCCTCGACGAGATGCTGGAGATTCTCGGTCCCGATCGGGTCGTCTGCGTCGGCCGCGAACTCACCAAGCTACATGAGACGATTCGCACATCCGCCCTGTCGGAACTCGTGCCCGCACTGAAGGCCGGCTCGCTTAAGGGTGAGTTCACCGTGGCGATCGCTCCGGCCGGCTTCGCCCTTTGAGGTCTTTTATCGCGGGTTGACCAAACCGCCCCCTCGCCCGCATCCTAGGGGACAATGGCGGGTTTCGACGACAGTCTGGTCCGCGAGTATTTCGAGATGAACGGTTTCTTCGTGCGCCAGTCGCGCAAGTACGCCGTCCAATCCCGCAGAAAACGCGCCGATGAAGAAGGCGATCTCCTGGTAATCAATCCGTCACCGATCCGTGGATCCGAAGCCCCCTTCCAGCTTTTCAGCTCGGACCTGCCGAAAATCGGTGCCGCCGTCGTCGCCGTGAAAGCCTGGCATACGACCAAGGCCATCACCCCGACGATGATCAAGAAAGGCGATCTACTCGAGTTCGTCCGCGAGGAAGCCGTCAAGGCAGCGAAGGAGGCCTTCGCCGATCTGACATCGTCCGAGGGCCAGCCCATGGCGAAAATCCTCGTGCTACCGGGCATCCCGGCCACGGAACCGCAGCGCTCCGAAAGCATCACCCTGCTCCGCGAAAGCGGCGTCGACCATGTGCTGACCTTCCGGACGATCCTCGAGAACCTCGTCCAAGTGGTCGAATCGAATCAGAGCTACGCCAAATCCGACACGTTGCAGTTGCTCCGCCTGCTTCGCGTCTACGATATGGTCAAAGCCGCCCAACTTGAATTGTTCGGTGGTGCCAACCCTCCGAAGTGATTCACCCTTCCGCCCAGGTCCACCCTTCCGCCCGACTCGCCCCCGACGTCGAGGTCGGGCCGTTTGCGATCATCGAAGCCGGCGCGATGCTCGGGCCCGGCTGCCGCATCGCGGCCCATGCCATCGTGAAGGCACGGACTGAACTCGGGGCCGGCGTCCGCGTCGACCACTTCGCCGTCGTCGGCGGCGATCCGCAGGATTTTTCCTTCGACCCCGCGATGGACTCCGGCACACACGTCGGCGACCGCACGGTCATCCGCGAACACGTCACCATCCACCGCGCCACCAAGGCTGGCACGCACACCGTCGTCGGCACGGACGGACTCCTGATGGCCGGCAGTCATGTCGGCCACGATTGCGTGCTCGGCGACGATGTCATTCTTGCCAACGGCTGCATGCTCGGCGGCCACGTGCTTGTCGGGGACAAGGCCTTCATCAGCGGCGGCGTGGCGGTGCACCAATTTTGCCGCATTGGCGGAGGCGCGCTCGTCTCAGGCAACGCCGTCATCACGGAGGACGTCCCGCCCAACGCTTTGGCCCACGGCCGCAACCTCATCTCCGGACTCAATCTCATCGGCCTCCGCCGACGCGCCGTGCCAGCCCCGGCCGTGGCGGAAATCAAGAAGGCCTACCATGCAGTCTACGCCACCCACGGCGCCTGCGCCACGCTCGCGCAGACGGCCCTCAACGAAGGCGGCTACCAAACCCCGGAGGCGCGCGCCTTCCTCGACTTCTTCCTCGGCGGTAAGCGCGGCCGCTTCGTCTCACCCGAATGAGCGCCCTGCCCATCGCCGTCACCTGCGGAGATCCAGCTGGAGTCGGCCCGGAACTCCTCGCCAGCTGGCTCAAAGCGCACCCCGATTCGTCAGCTTCCGTCGTGCCCATCGGACCCGCCGATTGGATTTCGCGGCTCGGCCAAGGCATCGCCGTCGGACCGAAAGATTTCGTCACCCGCCCGGGCAAACCCGACGACGCTGGACAGCTCATCGCGATTGAAGCGATGGAGATGGCGGCCCGCGGCGCCACTGGCGGGCGTTTCGCCGCCGTCGTCACCGGCCCCGTGAACAAGAAAGGTCTCGCCGGCGTAGGTTACGTCTTTCCTGGCCAGACGGAGTTCTTCGCGTCGCGCTGGAGCGGCGAGCCCGTGATGGCCTTCGCCGGTGGTAAGATGACCGTCGGACTCGTCACCTGGCATATCCCGCTCTCCGAGGTATCGCAAACCATCACCGGCGCAGACATTCGGCGCACGGTCCTCGCGCTTATCTCGCTCCGCGTGAAACTCGGTGACCGCCGACCGCGCATCGCCGTCTGCGGACTGAACCCGCACGCTGGCGAAGGCGGCCTACTCGGGAAGGAAGATGACGCCATTATCAGGCCGGCCATCGAGGCTTTGCGCGCTGAAGGCCACGAGGTCGTCGGCCCGCTGCCCGGGGATACAGTCTTTCACCGTCATCTTCAGGGTGAATTCGACGCCGTCGCCGCCATCTACCACGACCAAGGTCTCGCGCCGCTAAAGGCCGTCGATTTCTCGACTTCAGCAAACCTCAGTCTTGGCCTGAAGCACGTGCGCACGAGCCCCGACCACGGTACCGCCTACGAGATTGCCGGCCAAGGCAAGGCGGACCGCGGCAGCTTTGATTCGGCGATACGCCTCGCGCGCCTGCTTTCGGCCTGATGCGCCCGCTACTCCTCTGGATTGCGACCTGCCTGACGCTGAGCGCCGGCGGGCATCGCATCGCCAGTTACAGTCCCGGCGCGACACAGACCTTAATCGACCTCGGCTGCTCCGCTGAGATTGTCATGGCCACGCGCTGGTGCCCGCTACCGAAGGATCATTCCGCCGCGCGTACCGCCGATGTTTTCCTACCCGACCTCGAACGACTGCTCGCGACGAAGCCCGACCTCGTCATCCTCCCGCGCATGGCCAATCCGCTCTGGGCGGAGAAATGTGCGAAGGCTGGACTGCGAACGCTCATCCTGAATCCAGAGTCACGTGACTCCATCAGCAAGGACATCCTTCTCCTCGGCGAAGCGACTGACCGCGCCGATGCCGCGAAGAAGATTGCCGCACCCCTCACCAACCGGCCAGCGCGTACCGCGCGAAAGATCATCGTCATCTGGGACGGAGTCATGGCCGGCCCAGATAGTTATCTCGCCGAACCGTTGGCGGCCGCCGGTTTGAATTCTGCGTTGACGCGCGGCGCCTGGATTAAGTTCGACTGGGAGCTCCTTGTTGCTGCGAAGCCGGACGCCGTGCTCTGGATCCAGAATTCCGGAGCGGACAGCCTCATCACGACCAGCCCTGAAAAAGCCCTTGAAATGGCAAGGATTCCTGGAGTCAGGGACCTAGCCTGCCTTAAAAATAAGCACATCTATCAGGTTAATAGCGGTAGCAACTGGTTGCCTGGCAGTGGCTTAACGAAATCATTGGACGAAATGGTTCGCCTCCGTAACGCGATCGGCCTGTAGGGTAAACTCACTGGCTGGAATGACCTCCGGCCGATTGACTTGGGCTAGAAAACGCCAACCATAACATTCCATTATGAACTCCAAGTTCCTCAAACTCCTCACCCTCACCGTCGGCATCCTCGCTCTCTCCGCCGCTTTCGTTAGCGCCGAAGAAAAGAAGGGTGACGGCAAGTGCCCCAACTGCCCTTGCGAAAAGGAAAAACCCAAGGCCATCGTCGCTGGCGACGAAGAAAAAAAGGAAGGCAAGTGCCCCTGCGAAAAGGAAAAGCCGAAGGCTATCGTCGCTGGCGACGAAGAGAAGAAGGACGGCAAGTGCCCCTGCGAGAAGGAAAAGCCCAAGGCCTAATCCACTCGCTCAGGCGATCAAAGGACGAACCCAACGGTTCGTCCTTTTTGTTGGCCTAGAAGGTCAGATTCAGTTCCGCGCGCACGAAAGCGGGAAAATCGTCGTGCACCGCAAAACCACGGCGGGCCGCTTCCAGAAGCTCTTCGGGCTTGGCTGCGCCGCTGCGCATCGCACAAGAGCGGATGCCAGCGTTGAGCCCGGCTTCCCAATCCGAGACGCGATCACCCGTCATCCAACAGCGCGCCGGATCGAGTCCATGTTCAGCGATTTTCTCCAAGATGAAACGGGGACTCGGCTTACGGTAAAGGGAAGGTTCGTCGGGCCTCTCCGGCGCCGCCTTAATCTCCAGGATACCGGGAGCCGGCAACGCGAGCAATTCGAGCATACGCCGATTGCAGGCCTCGTATTGCGCCCAGGTAAAGATGCCGCGGTTGATGCCACTCTGGTTGGTCAGCACGAAGAGGCGGTAGCCAGCGCGCAGGCAGGCCTCCAAGGCGGGCTTCACCTCCGGAAACAGCTCAATCTGCTCCTCCCGGCAGGTGTGGTGGTGGTCACGGATGAGGTTACCGTCTCGATCGAGGAAAAGGGCGGGATGGCCAGGCATCAGGCCAGCCAAACAAACCCGCCCACAATCGCAAGGGAATGGAAAGGGGGCTTGACCGAGGGGGCGGGAGGGGTAGAACCGACCCTCATCCCAGCGTAGAACCATGGCCAATCCGAAACGTAAACAGTCCAAACGCCGCAGCCGACTCCGTCGCGCCGCCA
>CAIVYX010000219.1 GCA_903910245.1 uncultured Opitutia bacterium
AACGTCGCGAAGCCCTCAATAAGCTCGGCGGCGTCGATACCAATCTCGCGCGCATCACCGACGTCGTCAGCGAAGTCGGCCGCCAGATCGCCACGCTTCGCCGTCAGGCTGCCAAAGCTCTCCGCTTCCGTCGCCTACGTCACCGCTTCACGCACCTCGACCTCGCCTGGCATGCCAAGCAGTTCGGTGACCGTCGCTCCCAGGTTACCACGCTCGAGACCAACGCCACCGCTTGTCGCGACGAAGTCACCGCGCTGACCGACGGCCTGCGCGATCGCGAGGCCGCGCTCCTCCAGATGCGGGCCCGTCGCACCGAACTGGCCGAGCAGGTTCAGCTTGCCCAGCAGGCCCTTTTCGAACTCCGGACCGCGCGCGATAACGCCGAGAACGAGGCCCGCACTTCCGACCTCCGCTCAGACGATCTTTCCTCCCGTCTCGGAGAAGTCCGCCGTGAAGCCCAGGAGGCCGAACTCTCGATCGCCGAATACGAGATGCGCTTGCGCGGCAGCTCTGACGCTAAGTCGACCGCCGCCGGTTCCGTCTCCGCCACCGACGCTGCCTACCGCGAGAAAACCGCGCAGGTCGAAGAAGTCGCCCGACAGGTCGTCGAGGCCGAGAACCTTCTCCGCCGTGCCCGTCAGGATATCCTTATCGCTGAAGGCGAGATGACCCGCGCCCGCGGCGACGTCACCAACCTCGAAGTCGATTTGCGTGGCTACCAGTCGCGTCACGTCGATCTCTCTGCTTCTCTGAGCCAGGCGAAGCAGGAGCGCGAGGCGCTCGAACGCCGCGTCACCGAGTGCGGCGCCGTCGTCACGACGCGCCATGGCGAACTCCAAGCTACCCGCACCACCGAACAGGAAGCCACCGAGAAAGGCCGCGACCTTCTGAACGATTTTCGCGCGCTCCAGCAGACCATCTCCGAGCAGGATCGTAAGGTCGCCAAGCTCTCCGCTCAGCTCGGTTTACTTGAGCAGATGCAGTCCCGGCTCGAAGGCTTCTCCGAGGCCGCCAAGGCCGTGCTCCGCGGCGAATTCTCTGAAGAGCTCCGCACGGGCAAGGCCTCGGCCCTCGCTGACCTCGTCACGGTCGTCGACATCTCCGCCGCCGCCGCGCTCGAGAATATCCTGGGCGCCGCCTCCGAAGCCGTCGCCCTCGACTCCGCTGAATTCCTGCCGGGCATCGTCGCCAAGATGGGCGAACGCCAGCTGGGCCGGGCGGTCTTCCAGGTCGAGGCTCCGCCGGCTTCCCGCTCCGGTTCCGCTGCACCCGGCTGGCTCCGTGCCGCCACCTCCGCTGTGCAGGCGAAGTCTCCCGACCACGCCCGCCTCGTCGCTAATCTTTTCGACGGCTGCTTCATCTGCTCGTCCCTCGGCGATTTCATCAGCTGGTGGCGCGCTAACCCGGGATTCGAATTCTTCCTCGTCGCGACCACCGACGGCGACCTCGTCGATCGTCGCGGACTCGTCTACGCCGGTAAGCCTCGTAAGGCCGCCGCCAACTCCGGTTCAGGCGTCTTCTCCCGCGAAAGTGAAATCCGCTCCGTCCGCGCCAGCCTTGAGTCCGAGAATGATCAGCTGACGACGCTCAACGAGAAGGCCCTCGGTATCCAGTCCGCGATGGACGCCAACGAACTCGATGTCTCGGCCGCCCGCGATGCCACGCAATTCGCTGCCCAGGAACTTTCCGTTGCCCAGGCCGACGAGCGCTCCGCTCGTCAGACCCTCACCACAGCCGATGACCGTATCAGTCGCGAGGAACGCCAGCTGGCTGAAATCGAGAATTCGAAGTCGGAAGCGCTGCAGCGTCGTGACCGCGCCCAGGTCACCCTCACCGCCAAAGACGTCCAGGTCGCCGAACTCCGTGCCTCAATCACTTCCGGCGAGGTCCAGCTCGAGTCCGCCCGCGCCGAATCCGATCTCCGCCGTAACGCCTTGGGCGAAGCCCGCCTCCTCCACGCCGAACAGCGTCAGCGCCTTGAACTCGTCGGCCGCGAGCTGGCCGACCTTGAATCGCGTCGCGCCGAAGCCGTCGCCCGCCTGAATTCACGTCGCATCGAAGCCCAGCAGAACGAGAAGCTCATCGGCGAGCTCAAGGCTCAGGCCACCGGCGCCCGGGAGACTTCCGCCCGACTCGCCAGCGAGATTGAGACCTCTAACTCCGGACTCAATGACCTGCGCGGTTCTCTTCATGAGACCGACGCGGTTGTCGAATCCGAAGACCGCGTGCTTTCCGTCGACCGCGACCACCTCCGCGTCGCTGATACTCGCCTCAAAGGGCTCGAAGTCTCGCTCGCCGAGCAGACATCGCAGTGTGGCTTCATCGTCGAGAAGGTCCAGTCCGATCATCAGCTCGACGTCGCCGAAGTCGACTGGCGCCTCCAGCTCTGGCTCTCGGATGGCGAACCGGAAGGTATCTCCAGCTTCGACGACCTCGAGGAGACCGATGAAGAAGGCTCCCGCCCAGCCCCTAAGGCCGTCGTCCGTCGCGGCGAACCGACCGCCGAAGACCTTACCTCGATGGAGTCCGCCGATTGGCCGCCCCTCGTCCGCGAGATCGCCGAACTGCGCGACCGCATGGCCGGCATGGGCTCCATTAACCTTGTCGCCGTCGAGGAATATTCCTCCCTGCGCGACCGCCATGATTTCCTCACCAAGCAGAGTGATGACCTCTGGAAGGCCAAGGAAGAGCTCACCAAGGCGATCGAGGAACTCAATCAGACCTCGCTCAAGCTCTTTACCGACACCTTCGAGCAGGTGCGCAAGAACTTCAAGTTCACCTTCGAGCGCCTCTTTGACGGCGGCACGGCTGACCTTGCCATGGTCCAAGCCGAGGACCCGCTTGAAAGTGGTATCGAAATCATCGCCCAACCTCCGGGCACCAAGCTGCGTGGCATCTCGCTCCTTTCCGGCGGCCAGCGTACCATGACCGCGGTCGCGCTGCTCTTCGCCATCTACATGGTGAAGCCCTCGCCGCTGTGCGTGCTCGACGAGCTCGACGCTCCGCTCGATGACGCCAACGTGAACCGCTTTACGGACATCATCCGCGAGTTTACCCGTTTCTCCCAGTTCTTGGTAATCACCCATAATAAGCGTACCGTCTCCGCGGCCGACGATATTTTCGGGGCGACCATGCAGGAGAAGGGCGTCACCCGCCTGTTCTCGATGCGTTTCAATAAGGATCGCGGCGAGGCCGAACCGAACCAGCCGGGTGGCGGGTTCACGATGGCCCGCTGAGGTCGCTTGCTTTGGTTGGTCTGAGCGGTAGGATGAGCGAGTCATGCTCCGTCATCTTACCGCGCTTGTCCTCTTGCCGGCCATGGCCCTCGCCGGTGTCTCCTTTGATACCGATGTCCGCCCGATCAACCGCAACAACGCCGGTGCGAGCTACGCTGATATGCTGGCCCGCATTATGCCGGCGGTCGTCAGCATCCGGACCGCCGAAGTCATCCCTCAGGCCGTCCTGGATCGTTACCGGGGCCGCATCGACAAGGATAGGGTCCTCAAGGATGAGAAAACCGGCGAGACGCTCATGCCGACCGGCCTGGGCTCCGGCACGATCATCCATCCTGAGGGCTACGTCATCACCAACCGGCACGTCGTACTGAAGGCCGACCGCGCCACCGTTTCCGATACCGTCATCGTCCAGCTGCAGGACCGCCGCGAATTCCGCGCCAAGGTGCTCGGCGTCGATGCGGGTAGCGACATAGCTGTATTGAAGATTGAGGGCCGCAACCTGCCGTTCGCCAAGTTCACTGACAGCGAGAAAGCCCGCGTAGGAGATGTTGTCTTCGCCATCGGTAATCCTCTCGACGCCGGCATCACCGTCACCTCTGGCATCGTGTCCGCACTCGGGCGCTCCGGAAAGCAGGGGATGGGCATGGCTTTCGAGGATTTCATCCAGACCGATGCGGCAATCAATCCAGGTAATAGCGGCGGGCCTCTCATTGATTTCGAAGGCCGACTGCTAGGCATGAACACCGCGATCAAGTCTGGCACCGGCGGCAGTATCGGCCTCGGCTATTCCATCCCAGCCAATCTCATTGTTTCCGTCGCGACGGATCTGGCGAACGGCGGCAAGGTCGTCCGCGGGCTCATTGGAGTCCAAGGCGAAGACCTCTCCCTCGCGGAAGCCACCAAGCTCAATCTCGGGAAGAACGGTGCGGTGCGCGTCTCGCTCATCAGCGATGGCCTACCGGCGGCGAAAGCGGGTCTGAGGGTGGGTGACATCATCGTGGCTTTGGACGGAAAGCCTTTCGAGAATTGGAACGAGCTGCGTCTGGCGATTTCCCGCCGCAAGCCGGGCGAGGTCCTGATGGTCAACTTCATCCGCGAAGGCCGCGGTTCGCTGGCACGTGTGACGGTAGCCGAGCGCGCGCTCGACCGTTGAGCATGCGGGCGCTCTCCACATTCCGTAATCTGACTGGTGGCCGGATCCCCCCGCTGACCCGTACCGCGCTGCTTTCTGGGCTTGGGCTCTTCCTGCTTGCGCTGCTGGTCTTCAAGCCAGGCGCCGGGGGCGATGATCCGGCTCAGCCTTTGACCAATGGGGTGCGCCTGGTGGCGCCGGGCGACGCTCGGACTGAGAGCGTCGTGCTGCTGGATACCTCTGCCGTGTACTTTCCTGCCAAGTCGGTTTTGGGTGGGGTCGGGCGTATTGAGATTGGCCAACCGGAAGATGCCCCTTTTGCCAAATCTAACCCGGCCCTTCAGTTCGACCCCTCCCGGCCTCTGGGGAAGGAGTCCACCCTCCAAGTACCTCGTCGGGAAACTCCTGCGCCAGCCAGAGCAGTCCCGTTGGCGGAGGCCGCCCCTTTTACCACTTTTGGAACCCAAAGTTACACGGGTGAGGGGCTCCCTGCGCGGGCCGCTTTTTTCGAGGTTTATCCGATGGGTGGGAGTAATAAGCCTATTATCAGCGGGAAAATTACCCACTTTAATGATAAAAAAGGAATTAAGGACGATTTAATTACAAAAAACCACCCATTTAAGTCAATATTTGAGGTAATTTTGAGCGTAGACTCCTTTGGGAAGGGCCCCCTCGGGAGTGACGTGAGACATTCAGGCTCACAGCCGCTGGACGAGGCCATCCGTCGATGGGCGGCTGGGGTCGATTGGGCAGGGCAGCTACCCCCCGGGGCGTACCGCCTGATCGTGGGTCCGTAAGGGGGCCTAGAAGGGGTGTAAAACCCTTGCAAAAATCCGCTTGACGGTGGGGTTTTCGATGGTCATTCAAACCCTTCCCTTCGCGTCTTCAGTACGTTGACGGTTCGCCCCTGTAGCTCAGTTGGCAG
>CAIVYX010000220.1 GCA_903910245.1 uncultured Opitutia bacterium
GCCTGCTTGAGGCCATTCGCATCCTGAAGATGGAGCAGAAGGTCCGCATCTATCAGGCCTCGACCTCCGAGCTCTACGGCAAGGTCGCCGAAGTGCCGCAGTCCGAGACGACGCCCTTCCATCCGCGCAGCCCCTACGGCGTTGCCAAGATCTACGCCTACTGGATCACCCGTAACTACCGCGACGCTTACGGCATGTTCGCCTCCAACGGCATCCTCTTCAACCACGAGTCCGAACGCCGCGGCGAGACCTTCGTCACCCGTAAGATCTCCCTCGCGGTCGCCAACATCATCCACGGCCGCCAGGACTGCCTCTTCCTCGGCAACCTTTCCGCGCAGCGCGACTGGGGTTACGCTCCCGACTTCGTGCAGTGCATGTGGCTTATCCTGCAGCACAAGCAGCCGGATGACTTCGTCATCGCGACGGGCAAGATGTATACCGTCCGCGAATTTTGCACCCACGCCTTCCGCCGCGCCGGCGTTGAACTCGACTGGCAGGGCACGGGCGTCGACGAGAAGGGCGTCGACCGCAAGTCGGGCAAGACGCTCGTCGCTGTCGATCCGCGTTATTTCCGACCGACCGAGGTCGAGCAGTTGCTCGGCAACCCGGCCAAGGCCATGCGCGACCTAGGCTGGAATCCGCAGCAGACTTCCTTCGAGCAGCTGGTGCAGAAGATGGTCGACCATGACCTGAAGCTGGTCGCCCACGACAACCGCTGATGGAACGCGCCGCAAAGATCTACGTCGCTGGCCACCGCGGGATGGTGGGCTCCGCCATTGTCCGCGCGCTCCGCGCTGCGGGCCATACGGCCATCGTCACGCGCCCGTCCGCCGAGCTCGACCTCCGCGACGGTGCTGCGACCCGTGCGTTCCTCGCCGCTGAGCAGCCAGCCACCGTCGTCATGGCCGCCGCGCGCGTCGGCGGTATCAAGGCCAACTCGACCGAGCCCTACGATTTCCTCTACGATAACCTCGCGATGGCGGCCAACGTCATTGATGGCTCTCGCCGGTCCGGCGTCCGCAAACTGCTCTTCCTCGGCTCGAGCTGCATCTACCCCAAGCTGGCACCGCAGCCGATTCGCGAGGAGTCCCTGCTGACGGGCCCGCTCGAGGTGACCAACGAAGCCTACGCGATCGCCAAGATTGCCGGCATAAAGCTCTGCGACCACGCGCGCGCCCAATACGGCAGCGACTTCATCAGCGCGATGCCCTGCAATCTTTACGGCTCGGGCGACAACTTCTCGCTCGAGCATTCGCATGTATTGCCGGCCATCATTCGCAAGATGCATGAGGCTAAGCTCCGCGGCGACGCCTCGCTGCGTCTCTGGGGCACGGGCACGCCTCTCCGCGAATTCCTGCACGCCGATGACCTTGCGGAAGCGTGCTTGCTTCTCCTCGAACGTTACTCGCAGGCCGGCCATATCAACGTTGGCTCCGGGGAGGAACTTTCCATCCGTCAGCTGGCCGAGCAAATCGCCCAAGTAGTCGGCTTCACGGGCCGCCTCGAATTCGACCCGTCGATGCCCGACGGCACACCGCGCAAGATGATGGATGTCTCGCGCATCCGGGCGCTCGGCTGGAAGCCGCGACTCGCGCTCCCGGAAGGCATCCGCAGTGCCTACACTTGGTATCTCGCGCATTCCGCTGAAGTGCGAAAGTAAAAGGCACGTTAGTTGACCGGTTGAAAAGTTGGCCAGTTGACAAGGAAGAGGCACTTTCGGGTCCCAGGTCTCGGCCCTCAGGTCTCAGGTACGGGTTATCAGGTACAGGTGCGGGTGCGGGGTAAAATTCAGGTCCTGAACCTGTACCCGTACCTGAACACCTGAACCTGGCTCCCGACGGCCGAGACCCGAGACCCGAAGATGTGTTCTCCCCAGCCAATCATCCGGCCTCCGGTTTCCCTTTGAGTTGTTGCCGTTCCCTCCGGCCAACTAGCCAACCGTTCAACTCATCAACTCTGTCTTTCGTCCATTCAGTCCTCAACGCAGCCCTCAATTCAGTCATCGATTCAGCCCTCTATTCTTTCCCAACCCATGCCCTCCGTCAC
>CAIVYX010000221.1 GCA_903910245.1 uncultured Opitutia bacterium
CGCCGATTTCCTCGAGCACATCATGCGCCTGCGCGTGAAGCTCATCAACGACACGATCAAGCTCGAGCAGAAGCTCACGGTCGAGGACGTGGATGAACAGCTCAGCGAGCTGCGCAACCAAGCCCTGATCGAAGGCCGCGACATTCATCCTTTCGAAGAGATCACCGACATCCTCGAGTTCGTCCCCCTAGGTCATGAAGTCCCCAGTGACGACGATGATGACGACAAGCCTGCGCGCGCTCAGGGTGCGGCGGAAGATATCGCCGACCTCCCTGACGTCGAAGAAGTCGACAAGGACATGGAAAAGAACCTCCGCTGGGATGACGAAGATGAGCCGGCCGAAGCGGGTGCCAGTGAAGAAGGCGGCGAGTCCGAAGGTGGCGGCAAGGCTTCCGGCAAGTCCGGTCGTCGTCGCTAAGCCGGCTTACTTAGATGTCTCGTCCTCAGGCCTTGCGGCCACCTGTGGCTCGAAGAGCCAGAGGCGGCGTGCCGCCATGTCCACTGCGATCGGGTGGGCGATCAGGAAGTCATCCCCCAGCAGGTTGTGCTCCTGGTCGCGGATGAATTCGACGCCCGTGAGCGGGGCGCCGCCGATCTTGAGGGACTTGATTTTGCAGACCTCGACGCGAGTCAGGCTAGTGCTGCGCACGGTGGCCACGGGGAGGTAGCCGCGGAACTCGGTCTGGCCGCGGAACTTGAGCGAGCTCATGTAGGATTTCGATGCGCCAGAATCGATGATCATGGGGATCTTGACGCCCTCGACCTCGATGTTCACGCCACAGTGACCGCCGCGACTGTAGCAAGGGACCTCATGGGCGCCGGACGTATCCGGGATCTTACCGAGGATCATGACCTTGTTGCGCAGGTCCATGTAGAACGGCCGGGCGAAGAGGATATCAGCACCGAGTAGGCCATCGATTTCCATGCCGTCGAGCGGCATAATCGCCATGTGGAAATCCCGCCAGGTGACTTCACCCGCCTGGAGTTTCTCGACTAGGCCGTAGGTGGATTCGTTGCGGCCGGAGTTGCCCATCGTGGGCAGGCTGAACGCCTCGGTGATGCCGCAGCGGGTAGCAGCGCGCGGCGTGATGACGGCCGTGCCTTGGCAGCCGGTGTCGACGCCCATGAGAACGGTGACTCCGTTAATCTGCATCCGCAGCGTCGGGATGGATTTGATGCGGAGGCGGAACGACGCCATGCCGCTTTCAGGGAACTCAGCTTTGGGCTTCTTGAGCTCCTGCGCGGGCAGGGTCACGGCGACGCAGAAACTGAGGCAGGCGAAGAGGGTGCGCAGGGGCTTCATCGGTGAGCGGCGGTGAGGCGCGGATGCATCCGTGCCGGGGTCACTTCACCTTGGAGGGTTTCCGAGGGAGGTCGACAAGGACCTGCGGTTTTTTGGATCAGGCCCCGCGCCGGCGCCGCCAGACGTAGGTCAGGGCGAAGAGCAGGCCGCCTAAGCCTACGGCCCAGTCGCCATGCCGAACCCAGAAGGTGTCCGGCTGGCGGTTACGTGGGAGGGTGACGGGGACGGTCGCCCGGGAACCGCGGAAATAGATGCTCCCTTGGTCCAAGAGCGGAAAGGCCCGGCCGAGCGAATCAATCGTCCCGCTCCAGCCGGCGTTGCCGCACCGAACCACCGGGAGGCCGGTGGCGGCGGCGAGCAGGACGGAATGGGCGGCGTGCTGAGTGGCGCCGGCTTCGCGGCCATACCAAGCATCGTTCGTCACGACGACGAGGACGTCGGCGCCAGCGAGGGCGTGCTCACGGGCGAGCTCCGGGAAGACGTCTTCATAGCAGATGAGCGCTCCGGCCATGAAGGTGTGGCCGCGGCGCGTGGTGAGAGGCAGGAGCGAGGGTCCGGTGCCGGCGATACAATCCGTCGCGATCGGGACGACTTTACGCAGCGGCAGGAAGTCGGCGAACGGGACGTATTCGCCGAAGGGCACGAGGTGGCGTTTGGCGTAGACGGGTTTCTGCGCGCCATCCGCGGTAATCACCGCGACGGCGTTGCCGTAGCCGGCGCCGCGGCGATCGAGGGTCCCGATGACGAGCGGCGTGTCGGTGGCTTTGGCCAGGCCGGTGAGGCGGCTCAGGTAGGTTTCGCTCTCGAGCGAGATCGGCAGGGCAGCTTCGGGCCAGAGGACGAAATCGACCGCCTTATTCGCCGCCACCGATGCGGTCATGGCTTCGGTCATCACGAGGTGTTCCTGCAGGCGCGTCGGATCCCACTTGGCGTTTGGGTCGAAATCCGTCTGCACCACGCCGACGGTGAAGCTGACCTTATCCACCGAGGCCTTGGCAGCGTTGGCGGCGATCAGGGCGAAGAAGCCGAGCGCGATGGGCAGCAGGCCGAGATAGAGTTCGGGTGTGAGTCGACGCAGCCAGCCCATCGGACCGGCGGGCTTCAATTCGCTTTCTTCGCGGTAAAACTCGATGAGGCGGACGA
>CAIVYX010000222.1 GCA_903910245.1 uncultured Opitutia bacterium
GCGAGGCCGGACTTCGAGAGCCCGATGCAGAGGGCGCCGAAGAGGGCGAGGAGTAGGATCCAGCCGTCGGCAGGGAGCAGGGTGTGGCTATGAATCCAATCGATCATCCGCCGCAGTGAGTCGGAATCCGACTCAGCGGGCGAGCGTGTTCCGTAGAACACCTCAGCCAAAGGGGTCAGGCCGCACCTTGTTGTCGCTGAACCTAAAATCGCGTTAAAGTGGCGAGTTTAGGTTCACTCAATGCGTGGGTACGGCCTGACCCCTTTGGCTGAGGGCTTTTACTTGGCGAGCGTCTTAATCTGCAGATGGCGGTATTCCATCTGGCCGCGGTCGCCTTCGAGGCCGATCGGTCCAGTGGCCGGCAGCTTGAGGGCGGCTTCCAGGACCTCGCCGTTGCAGGTGGCGTGCGCGACGCCGCCCTTCACGACGACGACCAGTTCGTTCCAGTCCTGAGGCTTGTACTGCTTCAGGTCCTTGTAAGGTCCGGCGACGAGGAAGTCGCGGCACTGGAGCTGCGGCTTGCGCAGGTAGACGCCGCTGTCGGCGTTGGGGGTAGCGCGGAATTCGAGACGCAGCTCGAAGTCCTCTGGGAATTCCCGGGTGGTCCAGAGCGCCTGGATGCGACGGCCTTCGGCGGGAGTGGTGATCACGAGGCGTCCGTTGATGGCGCGGTAGCGTCCGTCGGTGCTCTCAGTCTGGCCGTCGAAAGATTGGTCGGCCTTTACTTCCACGAACAGTGGGGCGCCGGGCTTCGGCGCGCCCTTGCGGGGAGCGGTGGCGCGGTAGCCCCAGCCGGTCAGGTCCTTGCCGTTGAAGAGGCTCACGAAGCCGGGGTCGGGCTTGAAGTCGTCAGCCTGGGTGTCGAGATGACCAAGGGTCGCGAACACCGGACGGAGCGCCGAGGCCCACTTCGCATACCCGGCGTGGTTGAGATGGAGCAGGTCGGGAAAGAGGGAGGGCAGGGCGTCGCCTTCGGCATTGGCGAAGAGGGCATAGGTATCGAGCACCGTGAACTGCGGGTCGCCTTTCACCGCGGCGGCGAAGAGTTCGTTGACGGCGAGAATGGTCTCCTTCGGGCGCTTCTTCGTGGCCGAGCTCGGGAAGATGCGACAGACGATGACGGGCATCTTTGGATCGTGGGCCTTGAGCGCGGCGACGATCTTCTGGAAATTGCGGCCGATGGCGTCGACGGGCACTTCGACCTCGATGTCATTCGTGCCCATCAAGAGCACGACGGCCTTCGGGCTGAGCGCGAGCACGTCCTCCTTGAGTCGGAGCAGCATGCCGCGGGTCGTGTCACCGCCGATGCCGCGGTTGGCCAGCTTCATGCCTTCGAAGGCTTTCCGGAAATCCGTGCCCCAGCCTTGCGTGATCGAATCGCCGAAGAAGACCACCGCGCCTTGGTCTTTGGCGACCTCCGTCGCCCATTGCGGACGAATCGTGTTCCACCGCTTCACATAGCCGTCATAGCGGCGCAGGGCGCCTTCGCCGGGCAGCGTGGCCTCGGCTACGGGCGCGGGCAGGTCGAAGGACGCGGTGTCGGCGGCGGACAGCGACAGGAAGGAGAGCAGCAGGGCAAGGAGCGGGCGCATGGTAAGGGGATGAGTTTACTTGGCCTTCTTGGCGGCTTTGCCTTTCGGTGCGCCGGCCTTCGGGAAGCGGACGACTTCGACGTCGTTCTTCTGCGCTGCGCCGAGGGTCGACCGTCCTTCCGTGATGAGTTTTTCCAGCAAGGCTTTCATTGCGGCCACACGTTCGGGCTCTTCGGCGGCGAGGTTCTTCGTCTCGCCGAGATCGCTGCTGAGGTCGTAGAGCTGGGCCGGCTGGGTGGGGATATATTTCCAACTACCTAGGCGAAGGCCGGGCGTGCCGGCGGAAGCGCAGCTGATTGCATTCTGTCGCGTTGGGGCGGACGAGCCTTTGAGTAGAGGCAGGAAGCTGAAGCTATCTTCGGCGGCGTTCGCCGGGAGTTTGGTCTGCAGGATGTCGGCCACGGTCGCGATGATGTCGGCCTGGTGGACGAGTTGATCGCAGGTCGAGCCGGCGGCCACCTGACCAGGCCAACGGGCGACGAACGCGACGCGATGGCCCCCTTCATAGACCGACGTCTTGTAGTCGCGGAGTGGGCCGCTGGGGAAGTGGCCCTGTTTCTCAAGGTCCTTGACGCCGACGTAGGAGGCGAAGCCGTTATCGCTGGTGAAGAGCACCAGCGTGTCCTTGGCGGCACCGCTGGCTTCGAGGGCTGCGAGCACCTTGCCGACGGCCGCGTCAGTCTCCATGATCAGGTCGGCGGCGGCGTTGTTCAGGCCGCTCTTGCCTTTCCATTCCGCATTCACCGCCAACGGCGTGTGCGGCGTGGTCAACGGAAGGTAGAGAAGGAAGGGCTCGGGCTTGCGGGCGACATCGGTGATGAAGGCGCAGGCGCGTTCGGTCAGCGCGGGTAGGATGGCCTCGAGTTTCCAATCGGGTAGGGCTGGTCCGGGCGTGCTGGCCAGGTGGTTGCGGAAGAATTCGGCGGGCAGGGGCACGCTCGGAATCCCAATCGTCCGGTCGTTCTCGATGAAGCAATAGGGCGGCCAGTTGGGCACGTCGGTCCCGAAGTAGCTGTCGAAGCCGCGGGTCGTCGGTCCGCCGGCGATCTTCTGTTCGAACACCTTGGCCCAGGTGGCACGATGGGCGTCGGGCGAAGACTTGTCGGCCTCCTTGTAATTACGAAAGAGCGGGCGGTCGCTTTCGGCGATCGGCCAATCCCAGCCGAGGTGCCATTTGCCGATGGCCGCGGTGCGGTAGCCGTGTTGCTTCGCGAGGCCGGCGACCGTCAGTCGGTCCGGAGCGATCAACGGTTCGCCGAAGACCCCGACGATGCCCGACTGCAGACGGCTACGCCAGTGGTAGCGGCCCGTGAGAAGCGCGTAACGCGAAGGCGAGCAGACGCCCGAGGAAGAATGTCCGTCAGTGAAGCGCATCCCCTGCGAGGCGAGTTTGTCGAGGTGCGGCGTCGGGATCTTGCCGCGCGTCGGATTGTAGGCGCGGATGTCGCCATAGCCGAGATCATCGGCCAGGATGATGAGGATGTTCGGCTTACGCGCGTCAGCCGCGCAAAGGGTCAAAGATAGCAGCAGGGAAAGCAGCAGGCGCATGGGGGTCAGCCCACCTTAGGCTGACCTGCGCACCATTCAACCCACATGTCGCGCAGTCCTATCTCGAGTTTACGGGTGAATCCCTCCGCATCGAGTAATGGCGAAGCCTGCATCCGGGACCGCAGGCTGGCACGAAGCGCGGTCAGGGCCGGTCTGTCTTTGGAGAGGCGGATGGCGGTCTCGACGTAAGCATCGACGGACGGCACGGCGAAGTCCGCCAGACCGACATTGCTAAGGAGGCTCAGGCCGGCCCGGCCGAGGTTACGTTGGCCGACGAGGCTGACGACCGGTACGCCCATCCAGAGAGCGTCGAGGGTGGTGGTCATGCCGCCGTAGGGGAACGTGTCGAGGGCGAGGTCAATCTCGTGGTAGCGGGCGAGCAGAGCGCCTTGGGAAAGGTCAGGCGTGGAGGGCAGGTAGTCGGCGAAGCACAGCTGCTCCGGCCCGACGCCGAGCTTCGTGAGCGCTTCAGTGAAGCGACGACGGTGGCTGCCTTGTTTAGCCAGGAGCAGCAGGCGGGCGTCGGGTCGCGCTCGCAGGATGCGCGCCCAGGCGCCGAGGACTTCATCGTTAATCTTGCAGGAGTTATTGAGCGAGCCGAACGTGAACGGGCGTCCCTTGGCAGATGGCAGGTCGTTGACTTCGGGGAAGCCGGTGGGCGGCTCGTAGCAGGTCCAGCAGTCCGGAATCATCCATGGCTTTTCGTTCGCATCGGCGATCCGGTTGCCGGCGGGCGGTTCCAGGTGGGCATCCGTAAGCCGGTAGTCCATCGTGGAGAGTCCGGAGCTCTCGGGGTAGCCGAGCCACGAGATCTGAAGCGGCGCGGGCTTCAACGCAAAGACGTCGAGGCGGTTGTCGGAGGTGTGGAGGGAAAGATCGACGAGAATATCGATCTGGTCTTCGCGGATCCGTTGCGCAAACAGGTCGGCCGGCCAGCCGGTGGTTTCTCTCCAGCCGTCGGCGTGTTCGCGGAACTTCTGTCCAAACGCATCCGGATGGGCGCCAGCATAGCAGAAGATCTCGAACTGCGAGCGGTCATGCCGGGTGAGCGAGGGCAGGAGGGCACGGCCGACGACATGGTCACGAAGGTCGGGCGAGATGAAGCCGATGCGCAACTTGCGAGCGGGGGTAGGCGGGTTGGCGTGAGGCGTCGTCGCCGAGACATGGCGCCGGTTCCATTCTGCGTGCTGCTCCGCGATCGCCCCGTCGGTCGTGGCGGGATCATAGTGCATGATCAGGATCAGATTGCTGCGGATCTCCTTTGCGTCGGGTTGGAGTTCGACACAGCGGCGGAGCAACTCGATCGCCGGCCCGGTCTCGCCGAGCTCCTTGTGGATCACCGCTAGGTTGTTCAGCGGAATCGTATTATTCGGCTCGATGCGGAGCGCGTGCTGAAAGGCTTCGGCCGCACCGTCGAGGTCGCAGTCCGCCTGGAGCATCGCACCGAGATTGGTCGCCGCGGACAGGTCGGTCGGCCGGCGGCGGAGCATGTCGCGGTAATGGGCGATGGATTCCTGGATTTGTCCGGCCGAATGCAGGGCTAGGCCGAGCTGCAGTTCGCAGGATGGGTTGTCTGGCTGTAGGCTGAGCGAGAGACGATAGGTGGCCAGTGCCTCCGGCCAGCGCTGCAACTGGAGGAGCGCGTTGCCGCGGTTATAGTGATGGGAGGCTGTTTCGGGTTGCAGCTTGATGGCCCGGTCCAGGCAGGCGAGGGCCTCTACGGCTTCACGCTGTTCGAGCAGGCGGGCGCCGAGGTTGGCATGGTAGTGGGGGATGTTCGGTTGCAGTGCGATGACGCGCCGGAGGTTGGCGAAGCCCTCGTCCTTGCGCCCCGTATCTACTTCGATGAGCCCGATCAGGTGGACGATGTCGGTCGCCTGGGGGAAGTGTTGTTGGAGCTGGCGATAGAGGTTTTCCGCCTCAACGAGTTTTCCCGTACGATGGAGTTCCATCGCATGGTTGAGCGCGGCTTGGGGGTCGGAGAACTGCACGTCGCGGTCAGCGAAGCACTCCAGCCAGCGGTTTGCCAGCATCATCCAGTAGTTGGAACTCGTGCACGCCCTGGGTGGTGGCGTCCGTGTAAGTCCACACGACTTTCTTGTCGCGAGTGATTTCGACGACCTTGGCCTGTGGGGCACGGGCGGCGTAGTTACTAAAAACGATATTACCGTTCGGGAGCCATGCGAGGGCGGTGGTGCGATTCACGGGCACGCCCGGGAGGTCGCCGTCGCGGAGTTCCCAGACAATCTTCCCGGCTGGGTCGACCTCGATGAGGTGGCTGCCGACGGTGAGGCTGATGAGCGTGTGGCCGGCGGCGTTACGCAGGCAGCAGAATGAGCGGTTATCCGCGGTCGATTCCGGGCTCTGGCGTTCCCAAACGACTTTGCCGGCGGCGTCGTATTCGCGCACGGTCTTGTCCTGCGGCACGAGGTAATGCCCATTGGGCAGTTTGCGGGCCATCCGGCTCTGCATGTGGTGGTTGGTGACCTGGCAGCCCAGCGCGATCTCGACTTTGATCGAGCCATCGCGGGCGACCTCGAGGAGGCGCGGCTTGTTCCCCGCTTCGGTCAGCAGGATGTTGCCGTTCTCGAGGAGGACAGCCGTGTTCACTTCGGTCTGCGTGCCCTTGTATTCCCAGACGACCTTCTGGTCGCGGGTCACTTCGACCACGGCGCCGCCAGGATAGGCCTTGGTCTTGGAAAGCGTCAGCAGCAGGTTGCCGTTGGGCAGCACCTCGCCATCGCGCGTGACCGCGGGGTACTTCCACGTGACCTTGCCGGAGGTATCAACGATCTGCGTGAGGCCGCCGAGCATCAGGAACGAACGGCCGGCAGGCTGGTCGGCGGCGCTGAGCGCGAGGGTTGCGCTGAACAGGCAGAGCAGGGTGCGGATCATTTGATTTCTTGGTAGTCGGAGGTGAGGGTAAGTTTATCGGCGTAGGCGTTGATGTACCAAGCGGTCGTGCCGGCGGGCAAGGGGGCTGAGGCCGTCGTGCCGCCGCCACCGCTGGCGGCCATGGCCGGCGTCTCGATCCACTTGCGCGTGCCGGTGAAACCTTTATCAGTCGTCGAAACGAGCACGGCGCGCGTGATCGGCTTGGTGGAATGGAATACGGCGATGGCCGTGCCGGACTCGGTCTTGGCTGAAGGCGAGCTGCCCCACGGCTTGCCGGTTTCGACCACGCTCTTGGCGAACGCGTAGCTGTCAGGCGGGTTCCAGCCAGCTGGGTGGCTGTGACCCATCTTCGTGATGAGCGACACCATGCGCGGGCCCGGCGTCTTGCGATAGTGCTCCGCCTGGCAGCCGAGCGGGAAGTGGGCGTCCAGCGGCCAGGAGAGCCAGAGGACCGGCATCTTCACGCGGTCGGCGTAGTTCATGCCGTCCCATACCTGCTGGTAGCCTTCGTTGTCGTGCAGGGCCTTGCCCCAGTGGTTCTCGGCGTCGAAGAGATGGCCGCAGCCATAGGTCGGGACGCCGAAGGCAAAGCGTTCATCAAGTCCGACAACCGTGCTCGTGATCACGCCGCCCCACGAGATGCCCATCACGCCGATCTTCGAGGCATCGACTTCGGGGAGTGAGCGCAGGAGAGAATTCGCCAGCATCGTGTCGGCGAGCGCGTGATACATCCATTGTTCCTTCAGTGGGAGTTTCGTGTCGGCGAAGGTGCCGTCGCGGGCTGGTCCGGCAAAGGCATGACGCGCCCACGAGCTGCGGCCTTTCACTTTGTTCTCGTTCACGTCGGTCTGGCCTTCGACGGCGATGCTGATGGCCGCGAAACCTTGGTCGTTCCACTTCTGGACCCATTCCTTGAAGGCCGTGCCACCGCCGCCATGGACGAGCACCATGCCGGGGACCTTGCCTTCGCGTTTTGCGGGGAGGCCGATCCAAGCGAAGACCCGCGTCGGCTTTCCCTTCCAAGTCAGGGCGTCGTAGTAGATCGCCCGGACTGTACCGTCGGGCTTGAAGCCCTCGGCCTCGTAGGTCTTCGGGGCTTGAGCGCAGGTGTCCATGAGCCCCAGCACCACCTTGCGGTCGGCGATGCTTTCGGCGTTGAGCGAGACGGCGAGGAGGAGGCTGGTGAGGAGACGCATGCGATTATTGGGCGACGCGGACGTTACGGAAGCCGGCGGTGGCCCCGAAGACGAGTAGGTCGAGTGACGTCTTGTCCTTGCCGAGGCTGGGATGCTTGCCCTTGAAAATCTGGTCGTTGACCTGGACGGTCACTTCTTCGCCTTTGAAGGTCAGTCGGACCGGGACCCATTCGCTGGCCGCGAGCTTCAGGTTCTTCTTGGCGATGTCTTCGGTGGCCGTGGCGGGCTCTCCCTTCGATGGATTCTTGGTGAGGATCGCGGACGCGCGTGAAATCACCAGACGGAAGCCGGCGTCGCCGGCACCGAAACGAAGCGAGACGCGGTTCGCGCCCTGCAGGTTCAGTTCGCAATCGAGGACGCCGTCACCGAACGCAAGCGGCGTGCGCAGTGACGCCGGTTTCTCCGAGCCGCCCTTGGGCTGGGCGAACACGCCACCGTCGCGCGTGGTCCATTCGCCGGCGGAGGCGAGCCAAGGTTTGCCAGGGAGATTCGTCAGAGACTCATTGAGCACGACCTTGCCCGTGAGAGAAGGCAGAGTGGCGATGCGTGCGTGGGTGGGCTTCACGTCCGCCGGAGGAAGTTCGCGGCTGTAGCCGCCATCGCGATAGCGTCGGAGGAGGTCCTTCATTTCAGCCACGACCTCAGGGTGCTCGGCTGAGACGTCCTTGGTCTCGCTCGGATCGGCCAAGGTATCGTAGAGCTGCGGGTGAAACTGGTCTTTACGGTTCTTGCGGACGCTGTCCTTGATTTCTTCGACGGGCACGCCTTCGATCCACTTCCAGCGGCCTTTGCGGACCGCAAACGTCCCGTCAGCGCTATGGACGATCATGTCCTCGCGGCCTTTGGCGTCGGCGGAGCCCAGGAGCACGGGCAGGAAGCTGCGGCTGTCTTCGACGCCGGCTTCCTTGGCGGGGAGCGGCGTGCCGACGATTTCGGCGGTCGTCGCCAAGATGTCGACCACGCTGACCATCTGCGTGGCGGTGGAGCCGGCGGGCACCTTGCTGGGCCAGCGGGCGATGAAGGGCACCTTGAAGCCGCCCTCCCAGACGTCGTGCTTGCTACCGCGGAGCACCCCATTGATCTTCAGTCCCGCCTTGGAGGCGGTCGTCTGCAGCAGTCGCTCGTTCTCCGGCCGGTACACGCCGCCGTTGTCGCTGGTGAAGATCACCAGCGTGTTCTCCGTCGCACCCATCTTATCGAGGGTGGAGAGGATGCGGGCGACGCTCTGGTCGAGTTCATGGATCCAGTCGCCGTAGGGGCCGGCCGCGCTCTTGCCGGCGAGGTCTTTGTCGGGAGTGATCGGGTTGTGGACGGCGACGGGCGCGAAGTAGAGGAAGAAGGGCTGGTCCTTGGGCTGGGCTTCGAGCCAGGTCGTGGCTTTGTCGGTGAGCACCTTCATGACCCGCTCTTTCTTCCGGCGTGGCGCATCCAGTTCGAGGATCTTCGACCGCCCGTTCTCCGTATCCTCGGGTCCGTAGGTCGATTGGAAGTCGTCGCTGTCGGCCGCTGGGCCGGCCACCTTCATGCCGGCGGGAATCTGGCCGGAGCGCAGGCCGTAGACGAAGCGGTCCTCGACGTAGACGCCCGTGAGGTCGCCGTGGTTACTCGGCACGCCGAAATGATAATCGAAGCCGATGTCGAGCGGACCCGGGGAGAGTTCGGCCTGGTAATCCGTGCGCCACTTCGGGTCTTCGTTCTCCCGGCCATAACCGAGGTGCCATTTACCCACGGCGGCGGTGCGGTAACCCTTCGCTTTCAGCAGGGAGGCCAGATTCACGCGGGTCGGCTCGATGTGCAGGGGCGAGAACGTGCCGAGCACTTCATGCTTCAGCGAGGTGCGCCAGCAGTAGCGGCCGGTGAGCAGCGAGTAGCGGGTGGGGGAGCAGACGGAGGACGTCGTATTGCCGTCGGTGAAGCGGCGGCCTTCGGCGGCGAGCCGGTCGATCGCGGGCGTGCGGATCAGTTTGGGGTCCGCGCCGTAGCAGCCGGCGCTCCCGTAGCCGTAGTCATCGGCGAGGATGACGACGATGTTGGGGCGGTCGGCGGCGGACGCCGTCAGCGTGAGGAGGAGGGCGAGCAGGGGGCGCATAAGGTTATTTTCCTTCGGCGGCCCATTTCTTCATCTGGGCGATATTGCCTTCGATCACGGGGCTACCCTTGCCGACGTAAGGCTTCATGTCGCTGTCATACATGGCCATGGATTCCGGGGCGGGGTCCTTGGTCGCGACGAGCTTGGCGTCGAGGCGACGGCGGTGTTCGGCCAGTACGGCTGCGTAAGCCGGATCGGCTGCCAGGTTGCGGACCTGCCAGCGATCGGCGGCGAGTTCGTAGAGTTCCTCGCGAGGGCGGGTGGGGCTGAAGAGGAGTTTCTCGGAGAGTTCCGAAAGTTTGCCGGCGGTGTGCAGGGCGCGGAGCTGTTGGACGATCGCCTTGCCGTCCTTGTAGGCGCAGGGCTGCAGGTGCGGACGCTCCGGATGATAGTTGCGGATGTAGATGAACTTGTCCGTGCGCAGGCTGCGGATCTTCTCAGTGGTCTCGTCGCAGCGGTCGCGGGCGGAATACGCTTCATCGCGCTTCACATAGTTAGACGCGAGGATGTCCTTCCCCTGCATCCAGGCCGGGACGCCGAGGCCGGCGGCGGCGAGCGAGAGCGCTGCGAGGTCGATGTGTTCGACGAGGTCTGGGCGCACCTGCCCGGCGGCGACGCCGGGGCCGCGGATGATGAGCGGCACGTGGGCGCCTTCCTCGTAGAGGAACTGCTTGCCGCGGGCGTGGCTGATGCCGTGGTCGGTCATGAAGACGATCAGCGTGTTCGCCAACTGGCCTTCCTTTTCGAGGCGGGCGAGCACTCGTCCGACGTGCAGGTCGGTCATGCGGACGGCGTCGAGGTAATCGGCCCAGTCTTGCAGTAGCACCGGGTCGCGCGGGTAGTAGGGCGGCAGGGTGACCTTGCTGGGGTCGGTGACGCCGCCCAGTTCACTGACGACATGTTCACGAAATTTTACTCGGGCGGCTTCTTGGCCTTCACGCAGCTTTCCGCCGTTCAGCTGGACCTGCATGAAGAACGGCTGCCCTGGCTTGCGGCCAGCCCAGTCATGCGAGTCGTAGATGGCCGGATCCCATTCGAAGTTATAGTCCGTCTTGCCGAGGCGGTTACCCGCGCCGCCCGTCTTGGCCTTCTTGCCCTTGCCGGCACCGAAGGGCAGGCCACGGAAGTCGAGGTCAGTCAGGCCGCTGCCGATACAGGTGTAATAGCCGCCTTGCTGGAAGAGCTTCGGGGTCGGTGTGACCTCGGCGGGGAGGTTGATCTTCAGTTCGCCGCGTCCGCTGCGGTGGTGTTGCGCGCCGATGGTCGTCTGATACATCCCAGTGACCAATGCCGAGCGGCAGGGCGAGCAGACCGGCGCTGTCACGTAAGCGCGGCTAAAGCGGGTGCCTTCTTTCGCTAGCCGGTCGACGTGCGGGGTGGCGATGGTCGTCTCACCGTAACTCCCGAAGTTCGCGGACATGTCGTCGACGACGAACCACAGCACATTGGGGCGGTCGGCGGCGGACGCCGTCAGGGCTAAGATTAGGCAGAGCAGGGGGCGCATGGGGGTGGAGGTAAGTTGGGCGTAAAGTCGTGACGGTGCAAAAACAATGGGGTCAGACCCCATTAATAGGGTCTGACCCCATTGGGGTCGGAATGTTACGTCAGGCTAGTTGCCTGATTTTTCCTTCAGGATGGTCTCGGCGACCTTCTGGGAGATGAGGTCGTAGGCCGGTGCCTTCCAATGGGTCA
>CAIVYX010000223.1 GCA_903910245.1 uncultured Opitutia bacterium
CCAAGAAGGAGCTCAAGAAACTGCCTCTCGCCAAGCCGGCTAAGGCCGTCGCGCCTACGCCAGTCAAGCCTACCCCTACCCCGGCCCCCACCCCTATCCCTGATCGGGACACGGATCCCACGGAGCCAGGTCTTCCTTGGGAAGAATTATCGACGGAAGAACGCTCTCCGATCCGCTATTACCTGGATCAGATTGGCAAGACGCCGCTGCTGACGCTGGAACAGGAAACCGCGCTCGCGCGTCTCGTCCTCAAGGGCGACGAGGCCGCGCGCCAGAAGATGATCCAGTCGAACCTCCGCCTGGTCGTACGCATCGCCAAGGATTACGATAATTTCGGACTGTCGCTCATGGACCTCATCAGCGAAGGTAACTTCGGTCTGATCAAAGCCGTCGAGCGCTTCGACCCCGACAAGGGGGGCAAGCTGAGCACCTACGCTTCCTGGTGGATCAAGCAGGCCATCAAGCGCGCCCTCGCTTCGAACGGGAAGACGATCCGCCTTCCGGTGCACATGGTCGACCGTATCGCGCAGATGCGCCGCGTCACCGCTCGCCTGACTGTCGAAATCGGTCGCGAGCCGCATAATGACGAAATCGCCATGGCGATGGAGATCCCGCTCTCAAAGGTCGTCCATATGCAGTCTATCGCCAATCGGGCCGCCTCGCTCGACCAACCCGTCGGCCTCGAAGGCGACGCGACGTTGGGTGACTTGGTGAAGGACGAGTCCGAACGCACCCCTTTTGAGACGCTTCGCGGCAAATCCGATAATGCGGAAATCGCGGAGATGCTCGCCGTCCTCGATCCGCGCGAATCCGAGATCCTGACCCATCGCTTCGGCCTCAACGGCGAAAGCCCGCTCACGCTCGAGGAGGTCGGTGAACTCTTTAAACTCACGCGTGAACGCGTCCGCCAGCTCCAGCAGTCCGCCCTCATGCAGCTTCGCCGCATCATGACCGAACGCCAGAAGCTCCTGACTCCGGAAGACGTGAAGAAGAACAAGCTAGCCGAAGCCCGCTCCGGGGTCCTCAGCGAGTTCTTTCGCTCCAAGGGTATCGCCGCACCGCCCAAGGGGCGTGCTGGTCGCGAAGGGCTCTAAGCCGTCGTATTAGACGTCCGACGCCTAAGTGGGGCTGATTACGCCGGAAAACAAAAAGGGCCCCGTTGCCGGGGCCCTTCGTTCAGCTTCTAATCCGAAGATTAGAAGTTGTAGCGGACGGTGATGTCGGAGGTCGAAGCAGCACCCTGGGAGTCGGAGACACCGACGGCGAGCTGGATCTGCTTGCTCACGTTGTAGGCGAGTTCAGCACCCCAGACATTGTTGTCGGCGGAGTTGCGACCGAAGGAGGCAGCAACTTCGAAGTTGTTACCGAGAGCCTTGCGAAGGCCGAGACCGTAGGCTTCGTTGGAAGCGACCGAGACGGTGACGTCAGCGCCGGCGATGGCGTTGGCGAAGAGGTAACCGATAGCAACGGAGTCGGTTCCGTTCTTGGTGCTGTTGCCACCGATGGTGGAGGTAGCGCCAACCCAGAAGTTGGAGGAGCCGAGGACGGCGGTAGCGGAGAGGCTGTAGCCCTTGGTGTCGGTGTTGTAGCCGAGACCGACGCGGTTGTAGTTGAGACCAGCAGCGGCCGGAGCAGCAACCTGGGCGGAGGCGGCAGCGGCGAGGGTCGTGATGGTGAGGATCGGGAGGATGTTCTTCATATGCATGGTTGGATGTAAGCACGATTGACCGTAAAACAACAAAAAAGTGCATGTTTGTCATCATCCCGACACAATTGAGTCGAGGTTGATTTCTTTTCTAAACAAAAAGGGCCCCGTTTCCGGGGCCCTTCGTTCAGCTTCTAATCCGAAGATTAGAAGTTGTAGCGAACCGAGATGTCGGTCTGACCCTTACCAGCAGCGCCAACGGCGTTGCTGTCGGAGTAACCAACGGCGAGCTGGATCTGCTTGCTCACGTTGTAGGCGAGCTCAGCACCCCAGACATTGAGACCAGACTCGCGGGCGTAGCCGACAGCCAGTTCGATGTTGTTGCCGAGGTCCTTACGGACGTTGAGGCCGTAGGACTCGTTAGAGCCGACGGAGACGGTAGCGTCAGCGCCGAGGGCAACGTTCTTGAAAACGTAGCCAAGGGACACGGAATCAACTCCGTTGCCGGAGGTGTTGCCACCGATGGAGGTGTCGGCTTCAACGAGGAAGTTCGAGCTGCCGATCAGG
>CAIVYX010000224.1 GCA_903910245.1 uncultured Opitutia bacterium
CCCCGAACTGCGCGCCGCGGTCGCCCGGGCCCGTCAGGCCGGCAAGGCCATCGGGTTCGTGCCCACGATGGGTTGCCTCCATGAAGGCCACCTCAGCCTGATTCGCCGCGCTAGGGAAGAGGCCGCCTTCGTCGTGGTGTCCATCTTCGTCAACCCGACCCAATTCGGCCCCAACGAGGACTTTTCCAAATACCCGCGGACCTTCGTGGAAGATCGTGCCGGCTGCGAAGCCGCGGGCGCCAGCCTAATTTTCGCACCCGCCGCCGCGGACTTCTACCCGGCCGGCGCTTCGACCTGGGTGGACGTCGAAGGTGTCTCCGCCAAGCTCTGCGGCGAATTCCGACCGGGCCATTTCCGCGGCGTCGCCACCGTGGTCGCCATGCTCTTCAACGCCGCGCAGGCGGATGTCGCCGTCTTCGGACGTAAGGACCTCCAGCAGCTCGCGGTGATCCGTCGCATGGCGCGTGACCTGCACATCCCAGTCCGCATCATCGCACACGAGACCATCCGCGAACCCAACGGCGTCGCGATGAGCTCGCGTAACCGCTACCTATCACCCGAACAGTTGACGCAGGCGACGGCCATCCCCGCCGCCATGGCCGCGGCCAAAGCCCTCGCCCAGGCCGGCGTCACCGACGCCGCACGCCTCCGGGAGGCCGCCCTCGCCGTGCTGGCCGCCCAGCCCGCGCTGAAGCCGCAATATTGCGAGATCGTCGACCTTGAGACGATGGCGCCCGTGGCCTCGACTGCAGGATTTAGCTGCGCCATCGCAATTGCCTGTCATCTGGGCGCGACCCGCCTGATTGACAACGCCGACCTCTAATCAGGCCAAGCTGAGGTAGACCGCGGCTAGCAGAATCAAGGCCCCGATCAATCGACGGGTCATAATACTGCGGCCCACGTGTTTCTCCGAGTTGGAGAACCAATGCCCAATGACCCACACCAACGCGACGCTCCAAAGGCCGCGGGTGTTGTAGAGAACGTTGGTGACGGTGACCTCATGGTAGACCGCAATGCAGTAGGCGATACCCATAGCCTGAATGGTCAGCAGGAGCCCGCCGCCAAAAGCCCAGATGACCATCGGACGGGGCATCTGACTCAATGGTGCGGAGAAAAACGGGATCAGCGCGAATGACAACGCTCCCACCGTTAAGAACATCACTGGACCGAAATGGCCAAACCCAAAAGCTGGTACCCAAAGCTGCTGCATCACGTCGGTGGCGGCGAAGGCGACCGAGGCCAGGAAAGCAAAACCGACGCTAACGAGCAGTCGCTCACGATTCGCACGCCATTCGCCGCCCAATAAGGCTAAGGCCAGCGTCGTCAGGAAAGTGGCCACCCAAAGCTTCCAGCCGAGCTCCTCACCGCCCGTGAGGAAGACCAGAAGAGCGACGAAGACCACCTTGGTGCCGAGCACCGGCGTCGCAATGGAGATGTCACCCCGGCTAATCGCAATAAAGGTAAAGACCTGACCAATGAAGAACGCCGAGCCGGCCAAGACCGCGTGGGTGATATTGGTCGCTGTGAAAGGCTCGCCCCCATGAAGGAGCCAGGTCTGGAAAAGGACGGCCCCGATGAGGTTCACAATAAAAAGAACCCGCCAAGGATGACCGCCATCCATGGCCCGCTTGAGGGCCATCGCCGCGAGAGTGTAGCCCACGGCTGAGCAAAGAGGGATAACGATGGAGGCGGGAGAACGCATCAGGCAGGCCAGAACGAACGCCCTTCCCTCCCCGCTGGCGAGACCGAAGCAAGAAAACCGCCCAACAGGCCAGCCATGACCTTGCCCCGTGCCCACCTGTGGGTACGCTGGAGCCATGGGGCAATTTTCTTACAAGAACGAGGCTGTCGATCCGCACCGGAAGATTCTCTCCGAGCAACTTGTCATGGACCTAGAGCATGTCGCTGAGGCGCCCCTGCTCGCTCTCGCCAAGCAGATTCCCGGTGGCTACATCCACCGCAAACCCTTCCTACGCGACGCCAAGTGGCTGTTCAAGAAACGCCTTGGCCACCTAGCCTTGGACGCGGCCGCCATCGCCGAACACCTTCCTTGGTACGCCGAGGCCCTGAAGTGCGAAAAGGTGAAGCTGCTCGAGCATCTGGACGAACTCGCTGGAGCCATCGGTGGACCGCGCACCGCCCTGCTGTGCGTTCTCTGGAACAACAAGGCCGAACAGAAAGACGCCGCCCTGCCCGCCGACCTCCTCCCGCGCCTGCTGGCCAACGCTAAGGCACAGACCAATAAACCTGACGCGAAGGCATGGAAGGCGGCCATCGCCAAGCTCGGCGGGGCAACGGAAAAGGAATCGCTCGACTCCGTCGATGCCCTCGACTCCGCCGGCAAGACCGTCCGACGACTGCTGCAGGAACTCTCCCAAGGCAAAGCCGCCCGCGAAAACGAAGGCCGCCAAATCCGTCGCCAGCACGCCAACGAGCTTGAGGCGAAGGACACCGAGATCCGCAAGGCCCGCGAG
>CAIVYX010000225.1 GCA_903910245.1 uncultured Opitutia bacterium
CGTGATCGTCCTTCGCGACGGCGTGGTAGAAGTCCATCGCGGTCTGGGGGATGAAGTTGAACACGGCAGACGAGTAGACCGGCACGCCCATGGCCTTGTAGGCGGCGGCGTAGACTTCCGCGGTGGGGAGGCCACCGAGGTAGCTGAAGCGGTCGCCCATGCGACGGCGGACGGAGACCATGAGCTCGATGTCACCGAAGCCGTCCTTGTAGCCGATGAGGTTCGGGTTGTTCGCCGCGAGCTTCTCGAGGTGGTGCGGCAGGAGGCGGCAGACGTTACGGTTGTAGACGACGACGCCGATCTTGACCGACTTGCAGACCTGATCGACATGCTCGGCGACGCCGTCCTGGTTGGTCTCAGTCAGGTAGTGTGGAAGGAGTAGGATGCCTTTGGCGCCGAGGCGTTCGGCTTCCTGCGCATACTGAATCGCCACGCGGGTCGGACCGCCGGCACCGGCGAGGATCGGGACGAGGCCGTCGCAGGTGTCGACCGCGGTCTTGATGGCCGACGAATATTCCTTGGGCTCGAGGGAGAAGAATTCGCCCGTGCCGCCAGCAGCGAAAAGCGCGGTGGCACCGTAAGGAGCCAGCCACTGGAGGCGCTTGGCGTAGCTCGGCGCGTCGAAGTCACCGTTGGCCTTAAAGTCGGTGATCGGGAAGGAGAGTAGTCCGGAGGAGAGGACCTTCTGGAGTTCGAGAGGGGACATGAATGGAAGCGGTAAGCGGTAAGCGGTTGGCGGCTAGGACGTGGTTGGCGGTTAGGTCAAAGAGCCGCGTTGGAGCGGGTGCCGTTGACGAGGCGGGAGAGGCCGAGGGGGTTGGCATTCTGCAGTTCGGCGGGCAGGGCGGCATTCGGATAGTTCTGGAAGCAGACCAGGCGTGTAAAGCGGTAGATGGCGTTCGAGCCGACTGAGGTGGTGCGGCCATCGGACAGCGACGGATAAGGTCCGCCGTGCACGATGGCATGCGAGACTTCTACGCCGGTGGGGAAGCCATTCACCACCACGCGGCCGGCAACGGCCTCAAGTCGGGCGATCAGCGCGGACCGCTGGGCGAGCTCGGCGTCGGTGCCGTGTACCGTCGCGGTCAGGTTGCCGTGCAGGGCGCCAAGGACGGCGTCGACTTCGCGTTGATCGGCGCACCAGATGACAAGCGAACTCGGACCGAAGATCTCTTCCTGGAGCGAGCCGTCGGCGACGAAGGTCTTGGCATCGGTCGCGAAGAGCGTGGCGACGGCACGATTGGGCTGTCCGCTGGACTTGCCTTGGGCGAGGAGCTTGACGCCGGCCTGGGCGGCGCGGGCGGTCAGGCCCTTCTGGTAGGCCTGATGGATGCCGGCGGTGAGCATCACGCCGTCGGCGCAATCGGTAAAGAGGGCGGAGAGCTTGTTGATGAACGATTCCGCGGCGGCGGAGCGCGTCAGGACAATCAAGCCGGGCTGGGTGCAGAACTGGCCGACACCGAGCGTGCACGAGCCGAGTAGGCCGGTGGCGATGGCTTCGCCGCGTGAGGACAGGGCTCCTTCAAGTAGCACGACGGGATTGACGCTGCTCATCTCGGCGTAGACCGGAATCGGCGTCGAACGGGCGGCGGCGGTGTCCATGAGCGCACGGCCGCCGATACGGGAACCGGTGAAGCCGATGGCGCGGAGTGCCGGGTGCTTGGCGACCTGCTGGCCGATGACGCGTCCTTCGCCCATGAGGAGCGAGAAGGTGCCTTCGGGCAAGTGGTTCGCTTTGACGGCTTCAATAATCAGTCCGCCCATGATCTCGGCGGTGCCGATATGAGCATGGTGGGCCATCACGATAACCGGGCAGCCCGCGGCGAAGGCCGACGCGGTGTCGCCGCCCGCGACGGAGTAAGCGAAGGGGAAGTTGCTCGCGCAGAAGACGGCGACGGGGCCGATCGGACGGAGCAGGGAGCGGTGGTCGGGCTTGGGCAGAGGCTTGCGATCCGGATTCGCAGTTTCAATGCGTGCGTCGAGCCAATCGCCTTTTTCGACGAGGTCGGCGAAGAGACGCAGCTGGCCCATCGTGCGGCCGATTTCACCTTGGCAACGGGCTTCGGGCAGGCCGGTTTCCTGGGTGGCGCGGGCGACGAGAGACGGAGTCGCGGCTTCGATGCGGGTGGCGATGTCCCGCAGGAAGGCGGCCTTCTGTTTGCTGGAAAGCGCAGCGAGGGCCGGGGTGGCCTGATCGGCCAGGGTGCAGGCCTTGTCGGCTTCGGCGGCCGTGGCCGGGAAGAAGTCCGGCTCAAGGGCGGTCGCCGTGGTAGGATTAATCGCTCGGTAGGGGGCGGCGGTGGACTGACCGCGCGCGAAACCGATGAAAGAGTGGCCGAGGAGGGACGACATGGAGAGAGGGGGTAGGGTTAGGGGGAGCCGGCTCCGGAGGCAAACAAGATAGCCCGAGGGTTCGGGTTGCGGGCGGTGGAAACCGGGCAAGGATGCTTGGACCCCTGCCATGCGCTTACTCGTTCTTTCCGGACTAATGCTTTCGCTGATGCTAACTGCCGTCGACCGTCCGAACATCATCGTGATCCTGGCCGACGACCAAGGCTTTGGGGATTTCGCCGCGAACAACCCACAGAGCAAGATTGCGACACCAAATCTGGATGCCTTGGCCAAGGGCGGCCTCCGCTTTACCGACGGACATACCTCTTCAGGCGTCTGCACACCGACCCGCTACAGCCTGCTGACCGGTCGCTACCATTGGCGTTCGCGCCTGCAGTCCGGAGTCCTCGGTGGCTTCTCGCCTCCGCTCATCTCCAAGGATCGGCTGACCGTCGCCGGCCTGCTCAAGCAGCAAGGCTACGCAACGGGCTGTTTCGGTAAGTGGCACCTCGGCATGAGCTTCCCGATTGCGGGAGGCGGTTTTGCGGATGATGGCGGCGAGTACTCCAAGAATCCCAAGAACGTTGGGATGATTGATTTCGCCGGCGACATCCTCGGCGGCCCGGTCGACCATGGGTTCGACACGTTCTATGGCATCAGCGCGTCGCTCGACATGCCTCCATTCGTCTGGATCAAGGATCGCCGGATGACCGAGATTCCCAGCGCGACCAAGACCTGGCTGCGGACTGGTCCGGCTGGGCCGAAGTTCGAGGCGATCGACGTGCTGCCCTCCGTCATCGATCACACCATCGCCTTCATCGAGGCTCAAAAGAAGGCCGACCCGGCCAAGCCGTTCTTCGCCTATGTGCCGCTGAACGCGCCGCACACTCCGATCGTCCCGACCAAGGACTTTCAGGGCACGAGCGGCATCAGTCCGTACGCCGACTTCGTAAAGCAGGTCGACCATGACGTCGGCCGCCTGCTGGCTTCGTTGGAAAAGCAGGGCCTGACTGAAAATACCCTCGTGATTTTCACCTCGGACAATGGCTGCTCGACGGCGGCCAATATCCCAGAACTTCAGAAGGCCGGGCATGAGCCTAGCTACATCTACCGCGGCAATAAGGCTGACCTTTACGAAGGCGGTCATCGCGTCCCGTTTGTCGTCCGCTGGCCCGCCAAGGTGAAGCCGGGCATCTCGCCGGCCCTTGTCGGCCAGATCGATTTCCTCGCGACTTTCGCCGAACTTACCGGTGCGAGCGTTCCGGTTGCGATGGCCGAGGACAGCGTGAGCTTCTTGCCGGTCTTGCGTGGTGATAAGCCAGAGGTCCGTCAGGGTATCGTTAGCCAGTCGATCAACGGCAGTTTTGCGATTCGCGCCGGCCAGTGGAAGCTTTGCCTGAGCGCTGGTTCCGGCGGTTGGAGTTCACCGAAGCCGGGTGCCGAAGAGGCGGGCTTGCCGCCGGTACAGCTATTCGATCTTTCTAAAGATCCCGGCGAACGGAATAATCTCCAGGCCGAATTCCCCGAGCGCGTGGCCGCTATGAGGAACGAACTCGAGAAGATTATCGCTCGCGGTCGCAGTACTCCCGGCGACGACCTCGCGAACGATGTCGCCGTACAGCTGATCAAGAAAAGCCCCGCCGGTAAGGCCAAGGCCAAGGTCAAGAAGTGATTAGTCGGCCAGCTGCGCGAGTAGCTTGAGCGTCTCGACTGGCGACTTATGCGTCGAAGCGGCGTTGTGCAAGCCGAGGGGGAGCATCTCGATTGCAATGGACTTCAGTTCTTCCAGTCGGGCGCAGAGTTTGTCGAGGCAGGCATCGGCTTCCTTTTCGTCGACCCAAACGTCGTAGATGGTCACCATCTCGCCAGGCTTATCGCCGTCGATCTCGCCTTCGCCGACCTCGTAGTCGCAGTCGAGGAGTTCGTCCCAGAAGTTGGCGTCGAGGTCGAGGGCGTCCTCTAGTTCGTAGAGGCGGATACCGCTCATCCATTCGTTGAGGAGGGTGAAAGCCTCGCGGTGCGCGGGGAGGACTTCGGTGAAGGTGTCCCGGATGCCGACCGCAATGAGCGTGAGGCCGTCGACGGTGTCGCCCAGCTGCGGGCCGTCGAAGGGAGGAGTCGGTTCAGTGGACATGCGGAAAAGGGATGAGGAGCGTTGCGAGAATCGCCAGCCAAATAGTCGTAAGGGGCCTACGCAGTCAGCCCGCCCTGAATCTCGCCGAGTAGTTTTTCGAGGCCTTGGCCGTAGCGTATGTAGGAATTGAAACGTTCTTGTGGCGAAGCCTTGGTGCCTTCGCCGAGGTGGACGATGCTGGCCACGTGCGGCTCGATGGAGACGCCGGCTTTATAGCCGTTACGGATGAGGTCGGTAAGGATTTCGCGGACGAGTGCGTCGCCTTCGCCGGCATAGGTGAACGCGCTGCTCTTGCCTCCGGCGGGGTTACGTCGGCAGTCCTTGATGTGGACGTATTCCACGTAGGGTAGGATCTCGCGGTAGAAGGGCATCGTCTCCTGGCCGTAGGACACCGTGTTGCCGATATCGAAGAGGTAACGGACGCTCGGTTGGTCGACGCTTTCGATAAACTGACGGGCGTGCAGGCCCGAGAGGCCGCCCCAGCCTTCGCAGTTTTCGTGGAGCAGCATGATGCCGCCGTCGGCGGCGAGCTTCGCCATCTCCTTGTAACGGCGGACGCCTTCGTCGCGCCAGATGTCTTCGGTGACGTCGCCGCGGACCCAGCTCATCGTGCGGACGAACTTGGTGCGGGTGCGCTGCATGCGCGGGATGAGTACCTTGAGGTCGGCGAGGTCGGTGGCGAAGTTTCCGGTGATGGGTCGGCTCCAGTTGCCGATAGCTGAGGCGTAGCTGCTGACGCTCATGCCGGCGGATTCGATCTTCTCGATAGACTGCTTGAACTCATCGTCGCTCACGGCCGGGCCAGAGAACTGCTTGCCGTTGAGCAGGCGGAGCTCGAGGGCCTTCCAGCCGAGGGCCTGATGCGCGGCAATCTGTCCGTCGATGTCGTCGGCGGCTTCGTCGGCGAGGCCGGAGAGGGGGAAGGGGGCCATGGCGTAAGAAAGGAGGACTGAATTGATGTCTGAAAGGAGGGCTGAATCGAGGACTGAATTGAAAGGGTAATTCAGGCAGGTTGGAGGGGATGGGCTTGCGGGGGAGCGGAGATGGGCGGATAAGTTCGTTATGAGATTCGCCCCGATCTTGCTCTGCTGGTCCCTCTGGTGCGTCGCTGCTGAACCAGCCCGTAAGCTCAAGGTCTTCATTCTTGCCGGTCAGTCGAATATGGAAGGCCAGTCGGTCGTCGACCTGACCGGACGCGATTACAACGAAGGCAAGGGCACTTTGGTCGAAGTGATGGCCCGCCCAGGCAACGCCGAGCGCTACGCCCATCTCCGCGATAAGGATGGTAAGTGGGTCGTGCGTCAGGACGTCTGGGTGCGTTACCAGCGCGAGAAGCAACCTCTCCTGGCGGGCGGATTGTCGGTCGGCTACGCCGTGTATGGCGGTAAGCACCATTTCGGGCCAGAGTTCCAGTTCGGCCATGTCGTCGGAGAGGCCTATCGCGATCAGGTCCTGCTCATCAAGACCGCCTGGGGAGGCAAGAGCCTCTACCGCGATTTCCGTCCGCCGAGCGCGGGTGGCGTGGTCGGTCCCTATTACACGAAGATGGTGGCCGAGGTCCGTGCGGCTCTGGCTAACCTGAAGAAAGATTTTCCGGCCTACGACGGCTCCCCGATAGAGCTGGCCGGCTTCGTCTGGTATCAGGGATGGAACGACGGCGTGAATCCGAAGACCGCCGTTCCGGAATACGAGCAAAACCTCGCGCACCTGATCCGCGATGTCCGCAAGGAGTTCGGTGTGCCGAAGCTCCCCGTGATCGTCGGCGAGCTGACCGGTGCCTGGGTCGACGCGCCGAAGGAGTGGACGGCTTTGCGTAAGGCGCAGGCGAACGTGGCGGAATATCCTGAGTTCAAGGACAACGTCGTGTTCGTGCCGACTCGTGACTTCGTCCGCAAAGCGGAAGACTCGCCTAATCCTAGCCACGGGCATCATGAGTTTGGCAACGCCGAGACCTATTTCCTTGTCGGTGACGCCTTGGGTAAGGCCGCGGTGCAGATGGCCGGACGCGACCGGCAGGTGCGCGATGTGCGGGGCTGGACCCTGCGCATCGACGAGCGACTGATTGCCCGAGATCCAGCGATGGTCGAGAAGGCCGTCGGGCTGCTGGATAAGCACCTCGAGACGATTGTGCGCCTGGTGCCCGCAAAGGCTGTCGCGGAACTGAAGAAGACGACGCTGAATTTTACGCTCCCTTATCCCGGTGTCCGCCCAACGGCCGAGTATCACGGGGGATTGGAGTGGGTGAGGCAGGCTGGGCGCGAGATTGCCTTGGCGAAGTCGGTCGAGTTCACGATGATCGACCGCTTGGAGGCCGAGACCAAGCGAATGCCCGTGGTGGTTCTGCATGAGTTGGCGCACGCGTATCACGACAAGGTCGTGCCGGGCGGATATCAGAATCGCGATATCCTCGGCGCCTATCAAAAGGCCAAGGCATCAGGAACCTATGACGCCGTGAAGCGTTGGACTGGCGAGAAGTTCGTAGACAAGCCAGCCAAGGCCTACGCGATGAACAACCAGATGGAGTATTTTGCCGAGAGCACGGAATCGTACTTCGATCGCAATGACTTCGAGCCGTTCAACCGGGCCGAACTGCTGGCGAAAGATCCCGACATGCTCAAGGTGGTCGAGAAAATCTGGGGGATTGCCGAAAAGTGAGGTCTCTTCGCCGATTCCTAAGGTTAGATTAAGGAGTCTGTAATTGAAAGCCGTAGGCAGATGCAGGCTAATCATGACATCGCATGAAAACATTGGCCCTTTCGCTTCTTCTCGTGCTCGCTGCGGCGAGTTCCTCGACTTCGGCCCTCGCGGGCACTCCGGTCACGCCCAAGGTCAGCGTCGACGTCGCTAGCATCGATCGTGAGCGTATTTTGAAGGCGGCCGAGAAGGCCCTGACGCAGGCGCCGGTCAGCCTCACTGCTTTCCCTGCCAAGCTCAGTGAGGGTGGGGTTAACGATTTCTACTCTAACGGCGACTACTGGTGGCCGGATTCCACGAAGCCGAATGGCCTCCCGTACATCCGCCGTGACGGCCAGACCAATCCCGAGAATTTCAGCCAGCATCGCCTGGTCGTGAA
>CAIVYX010000226.1 GCA_903910245.1 uncultured Opitutia bacterium
CGCCTGCTCGTCCGCGCGACGCGCTCGCTGGTCTCGCTCGGCACGGAACGCATGCTCGTTGAGTTCGGTCGCGGTAGTTTGCTGAGCAAGGCTCGCCAGCAGCCAGAAAAATTACGCGCGGTGCTCGCCAAAATCCGTTCCGAAGGATTCTTCGCCACCGTCTCCGCGGTCCACAGCAAGCTTGCGCAGCCAATCCCGCTCGGCTATTGCCATGTCGGCCAAGTACTCGATGCGGGCGACGTCCCTAGCTTCACCGCCGGCGACCGGGTGGTCTCCAACTCTTCGCACGCCGAAGTCGTCTCGGCCTCGCCCTCCTTCGCCGCGCGGATTCCTGCCGCGGTCTCCGATGCACACGCGACCTTCACGCCGCTCGCGGCCGTCGCGCTGCAAGGCATTCGTCTCGTCGACGCCCGACCCGGTGAGACGGTCGTGGTCATGGGCCTCGGCCTCATAGGTCAGCTCGCGGTCCGACTTCTCCGAGCCCGCGGTGTCACGGTTGTCGGTATTGACCCCGATGATGCAAAGCGAGCCGACGCCAAGCAGGCCGGCGCCCTGGTCCCCGCGTTGGGCAGGCCGCTAACCACGCTCCTTCCTTCTGGCGGAGTGGCGGGGGTGCTCATCACGGCCAGCACCGCTTCCGACGAACCAGTCAACCAGGCCGCCCGCCTCTGCCGACGTCGGGGTCGCGTGGTGCTGGTGGGCGTGACGGGCCTCACGCTCAACCGTGCCGACTTCTATGAGAACGAGGTGACCTTCCAGGTCTCGCGCTCCTACGGCTCCGCCGATCTGGCCGACCCGTCTTCGGCCCGCGCCAATTTTGACGAAGTCCTCGCGCTCATGGCTTCGGGTGCACTCGACGTCGCCCCGCTGCTGACTTCGCGTCATCCGTTCGCCGCGTCACCGCAAATCTACGACGACCTCCGTCGCCCGGGCGCTTATGGGCTGCTTATCGAATACGCCGTCCCAAACGATTCCCTCACCCGCACGATTCCTGGCGCAGACTGGGACAGTCGGCCCACAGGCGGAGTTGGCATCATCGGCTGTGGCAACTTTGCCGCCCGCGTCCTCGTGCCGGAGCTCCGTCGCCAAGGCGCTTCGCCTTCGGTCTTCGCTTCGGCCAACGGGCTTTCGGCCAAACTTCTTGCTGGTTCCGCCGCCACGTCGACCACTGATACCGCCGCGCTGCTCGATCATCCTGGACTGACTACGGTCTTCATTGCGACCCGTCACGCTGAGCACGGCGAACTCGTCCGCGCGGCGCTCCGCGCCGGCAAGCACGTTTGGGTCGAGAAGCCGCTCGCGTTGACCGAGGCCGACCTCGACGCCACGATGGCCGTCGCCCGTTCTCCCTCCAGCCTTCTCGCCGTTGGCTTCAATCGTCGCTTCGCCCCGCTCGCCCTCCGCCTCCGCGCGGCGCTCGCGTCGAAGTCCGGACCCCGACGCTTCACGGTCGACATCAATGCGGGCCGTCTGCCCGCCGGTCATTGGACGCTCGACCCGAAGCAGGGTGGGGGACGCATCGTGGGCGAAGCCTGTCACTTCGTCGACCTGCTCCGTTTCCTTTCCTGCTCGGCCATAGCCTCCGTCCACGCGCTCTCTCGCGATGGCGATGGACAGGACGGCGGCTGCTTCGAAATCTGCTTCGCTAACGGCGATATCGCCGCGCTCAACTACCGTACGGATCTTCCGGCGCACCTACCGAAGGAGCGCATCGAAGTCGCGGGCGAGGGCTGGTCGGCCATCATTGATAACTGGCGCTCCCTTCGGTCCACGAACCTCTCCGGCGCCTCCACTCTTCCAGTCTGGCTCGGCGGCCCCGCCCGCGGTAAAGGCCACGCCGAAGCCCTCACCGCTTTCTTGGCTGGCACCTCCTTAACTCCGCTCGATGAACTCGAAGAAATCTCCCGCTGGAGTATTCGGATGCAGGGGATGAAGGCGGCACAAAGTTGATCCGTTGATCGGTTGGCC
>CAIVYX010000227.1 GCA_903910245.1 uncultured Opitutia bacterium
GGCGTCGGTGTCGAGGTCTCCGAATCCATCCTCTCCTTCTTCAGCGACCCCAACCATCGCGATTGGGTGAAGGCCATGCGCGCGGCCGGACTCAACCTCGTCGAAGCCGCCGCGGCGGGCTCCGTCGAAGGCGTGTCAGGTAAGACCTTCGTCCTCACCGGCACCCTGCCCACGCTTGGACGCGACGAAGCCCGCGACCTCATCGAAAAGGCCGGCGGCAAGGTCTCCGGCAGCGTCAGCAAGAACACGCACTACGTCGTGGCTGGCGAAGAAGCCGGCTCGAAGCTCACCAAGGCTCAGGAACTCGGCGTCGCTATCCTCGACGAAGCCGGCCTGCGTAAGCTGCTCGGTTAATTAGTACCCAAGAATCAGCACCCCCTTCAAAGGGAGCACCATTCGTCGAGATGCGTATAGCGCATCGAAGAACGCCAAGACAGCCGTGAAGTCGTTCTTGCCCCTGTAGTCATTCCTGACGGCTATCACGACGTGATCAACATCCTGCATCATGCAGGCCTCAAAGAAATCCTTGAGGAATTGGTTATTCACGACTGCGCGCCCGGCTTCGACCTCAACAACAACCCTCCCCGAAGCGTGATGGGCATCCACGTTGAAGGTTTTATCGATAGTTCCGTTAAGTCCGAACAGCACAGGGACAGCGATTTTATCTTCGGACTTCTTAGAGGTCTCGACCTTGAAACCTGCTTTCGTCAGCCCAGGCTCTATCGCCGCAAGCACTGCGTTACTATCGTGCTCATGCTTAGATGAATCGACAGAGGCAAATACCTGTTCAAATGAACGGATAACCTCGAAGACTTCATTTGAGGGAAGGTGAGATTTTGGGAAGTGAATCCAGTTAAGTTGCCCCATACCCTGAGCAAATCGCTGCCCCCACCTGAAGCTAGCTTATTTGAGACTGAGCACAGCGTTACAGGTAGTTTGGTTATACTTTTACCTAGAATGCGGTTCTTCGGACTTCTCTAATGTTCTGACTCCTACACTCTTTAAGTGCAGATGACCTCGCCAAGTAGCCCCCTCCCCGACGCCGCCGCGGACCTGGCCCGTAATGGCGACGCGACCAGCTTGGGCGCCCTGCTGAAAGGTGGACAGGCCGTGGATGCCCGCGACGCCAAGGGTAACACGCTCCTGATGTTAGCCAGCTACCATGGCCGGACCGAGGTCGTGAAGCTGCTATTGCAGGCCCGCGCCACGGTCGACCTGCGCAATGACAAGGGCCAGACGCCCCTCGGCGGCGTGGCCTTCAAGGGCTACGTCGAGATCGCCACGCTACTCCTCGACGCCGGAGCCGACCCGGTGGCGAACCAAGGCGGCTCGACGCCGGCTGATTTCGCGACGCTGACCGGCAAGACCGAAATCCTCGCCCTCCTGCAGGCCCGCCGCGACAACGCCGCCAAACCCACCCGCTGGTTCAGTAAACTGATTGGGTGGTTCAGGAGGTAGGGCTGACCGCCTCGGTCAGCCGCGGTTGAGCGAGGGCGCTCAACCCTACCCATTGCAGGCTATGTCGTGACGCGGTCCCGACCCTACCCAGAGACATAAACACAAAAGGACTGCACGTAGTGCTGTCCCAACCCCTACCCCCGAAGCTCCGCTTCGCTTTACTTACAACAACCCGGCTTGCCGGCGACGAGGTCGGCGGCGCGGGCGAGGAGGTCCTTCTTCGTGGCTTCGTCGGTCGCGGAAGCGGCGAGGAGCTCAAGGGCCCTGAGATTGTTCGACTTCACCTGGGCGTGATGGGCGGCGGAGGAGCGGCGACGGGCAAGAAAGAGGATGGAAAGGAGCAGGGTCAGTTGGGCGGCGAAGGATGTCAGGTGGCCGACAATGCGCTCAGCACTGCCGACGTTACCCGCGGAGGAGTTGCGGATGAACTCGGTGCTGCCGCTGACGAGAATCACCGTCAGAAAGATTGCGAAGGCGAAGAGCACCCGACCCATCAGGCGATTGCACTTGGCGGCGCGGCAGAAGACTTCGGAAGCAGAGGCAGGAGGGGTGCAGGCCATGGTAGGGATAGACTGATAATCCATGCCTCACTGGCAACCCTGCATTGGGTAGGGTCGGGACCGCGTCACGACATAGCCCCCTGCCCCTCCCTTCTGAGGGATTCCCTGTTTCGACAGGCTGCCGACTTCACCCTCCTTCGACAGGATGGATTACCGCCTACGCCAAGCGCTCCCCCACCATCGTCCATCCTGGGCCAGCGAAGCCGACCCGATTTTCATCACGCTGTGCCACAAGTTTCGCGGCACGCATCACTTCGATAATCCTCGTTGCTGGAGCATCGTCCTCGAAGCGAC
>CAIVYX010000228.1 GCA_903910245.1 uncultured Opitutia bacterium
CTGCCCGCCCCGAGGGGTGCGTAAGCCCTTCACCGATCCACTTTATCACGTCAAAAATGGCCGAAGAGCTCAAGGATACCCTCAACCTGCCGGTGACCGACTTCCCCATGCGGGCCGGCCTAGCCGAACGCGAACCCGTCCGCATTGCTCATTGGGAGCGCAATGGTCTCTATGGCCAGATTCAGACCCGCGCCGCTGGTAAGCCAGCCTTCGTGCTCCATGACGGACCGCCCTTCACCAATGGCGACGTGCACATCGGCACCGCCCTCAACAAGCTGCTCAAGGACTCCATCCTCCGGTATAAGTCCATGCGCGGGTTCCGGACGCCTTACGTCCCCGGCTGGGATTGCCATGGTCTGCCGATCGAGCACAAGGTGATGAAGGAACTGCAGGCCAAGAAGCAGTCGCTCGACGCCCTCGGCGTCCGCAAGGCCTGCGCGGAGTTCTCCGCCGCCTTCATCGAGAAACAGCGAGGCCAGTTCAAGCGCCTTGGCATCCTTGCCGATTGGTCGTCCGAATACCGCACGATGGATCCGGCGTACGAGGCCGAGATCCTTGCCGGCTTCGCCTGCTTCGTCGAGCAGGGCCTAGTCTACCGTTCGAAGAAGCCGGTCTACTGGTCCATCCCTTGCCAGACCGCCCTCGCGGAAGCCGAAATCGAATACAAGGACAAGCGCTCGCACTCCGTCTGGGTTGCGTTCCCCGTGCCCAATCCTGCCGCCAAGCAACTCGCGCCAGTGCACCCGCTTTCCGTCGTCATCTGGACCACCACGCCGTGGACGTTGCCGGCGAACCTCGCGATTGCCGTGCATCCCGAGCTTGAATACGTCGAGGTCCGCCACGGCGAGCGTTCGTTCCTCGTGGCCTCCGCGCTGCGCGAAGCGTTCGTCGCCGCGTGCGCGCTCGAAGGCGCCACCGATGGTTTCAAGGTCAAGGGCCGTGCGCTCGAAGGCCTCCAGCCGCAGCATCCTTTTATCGACCGCGCTTCGCCGATTGTCCTCGCCGACTACGTCACGACGGACGCCGGCACGGGTTGCGTCCACACCGCGCCCGGCCACGGTCTGGAAGACTACCAGACCGGTAATAAGTACGGCCTGGAGCCCTATTGTCCGGTGCGCGACGACGGCACCTATGCCGACGACGGCAAGGTCCCGGCCTCGCTCGTGGGCATCACCGTCCTCGAGACCGACGGCAAAAACCCCGCAAACATCGCCGTGCTCGAGTTGCTTAAGTCCAAGGGCGCGTTGCTCAAGGCGCAGAGCTTCGAGCACTCCTATCCGCATTGCTGGCGCTCCAAGACGCCCGTCGTCTTTCGCGCGCTCGACCAGTGGTTCGTCGGCCTCGATCGCGGCGACTTGCGCCAGAAGGCTCTCGCCGCCGTCGGCGAAGTGAAGTGGATTCCCGCCTCTGGCGAAAACCGTATCCGCGCCGCACTCGAAGGCCGTCCGGATTGGTGTATCTCGCGTCAGCGTGCCTGGGGTGTGCCGATCCCGGCTTTCTATTCGCCGTCTAAGGGCGAATCCTATCTCGATGGCGCCGTCGTGCGTCACATCGCCCAGCAGGTCGCGACCCGCGGCGGCGATTGGTGGTGGGCCGCTTCCGTCGAGGAGATTCTCGCCGGCGCGCCGGTTCCCGCCGCTTGGCCGAAAGATCTCCGTAAGGGCACCGACACGCTCGATGTGTGGATCGACTCCGGTTCGAGCCATCTCGCCGTCTGCGCCAAGCACAAGGACCTGCATTGGCCGGCCGACCTGTATCTCGAAGGCTCTGACCAGCATCGTGGTTGGTTCCAGTCCTCGCTCTGGACGGCTATCGCCGTCAAGGGTTCGGCGCCCTACCGCGCCGTCCTCACTCACGGCTTCGTGGTGAACGAGAAGCGCCAGAAGATCTCGAAGTCCGACGGCAAGCCGCAGACCGCCGACGATACTGTGAAGAAGTACGGCGCTGACATCGTACGCCTCTGGGTTGCTTCGGAGAACTACCAGAGCGACATCCCGCTGTCCGACGCGATCTTCGAGACGATTTCAAACCAGTATCGCAGCATGCGCAATTCGCTGCGCTATCAGCTCGGTAACCTCTTCGACTTCGACGCCGCCCAGCACGCTGTACCCGTGGAGAAGATGACCGCCATTGACCGCTGGGTACTCGTCGAGACCGCGAAGCTCGTCCGCGAGGTCACCGACGCCTGCGAGCGTAATGAATTCCACCGCGCCGCGTCGGCTCTCGCCGGCTTCACGACCGGTACGCTCTCCGCCACCTACCATAACGTGGTCAAGGATCGCCTCTATACCACCGCGACCGACGACCCGATGCGCCGCTCGACCCAGACCGCGATCGACATCGTCCTCCGCTCCTATCTGAAACTCATCGCTCCCTTCGTGCCGTTCACCGCGGACGAAGCCTGGTCGCACCTCAACGCCAAGTCCGAGTATACGGACGCGTCCAGCGTCCACTTGCAGGATTGGCCCGCGATCGATGCCCGCTGGGAGGATGCCGCTGGCTTGGCCGCCCATGCCGCCGTCGCCCGGATTCAAGCCTTGGCCGCCCAGGTCAACGTGCCCATGGAGCGCCTGCGTCAGGACAAGAAGATCGGCCAGTCCCTCGAAGCCTCGGTCGTCGTGAGTGGCGACGCAGCGGATGCCGATTTTACCCTATTGGTTGCCCAGCAGGCCCTTCTGACCGAGCTGTGGATTGTCTCCTCGGTCCAGCTCAAGCCGGAGGCCGGCGCCACCTTGGCCTTCGCCGTCGACAAAGCCGAAGGCATCCGCTGCCCCCGCTCTTGGCGATGGGTTCCCGCTCTTGTGGAAGCCGGCAGATTTGGTATGGTATCTCCACGGTGCCGCGAGGCTCTCCTTTCCAAATACCCGCAACTCTAATCCCCCTTTCCGATGTCCAAGAAAAACGATTCCAAGAAGTCCGCCAAGAAGCCCGTGCCCGCCCCTAAGGCCAAGGCGAAGCCTGCGGCCAAGCCTGCGCCGAAGCCGATCGCCAAGGCGGCTCCCGTTAAAGGCAAACCCGCCGCCCCGGTCAAAGCTGTCAAGGTCGTCGCGGCTCCAGTTGCCAAGGGCAAGGGTGCCAAGGTTGCTCCGGTCGTTCCCACGAAGAACGTGAAGGGCGCGGCCGCCCCCGGCAAGGCCGCGAAGGGTGCCAAGGCCCCCAAGGTCGATCGGGCCGTGCAGAAGGGGTTGCTGAACAAGCACCGCGACGAGCATCACCAGTCCGATGCGCTGGTGGTCGTACCACGTCCCAAGCTTCAGTTCTACACAATCAACGATTTGAAGGTCTACCTCGAGAAGCGTAACAAGTCCAAGACCAAGCTCAACGTCTGGGTTCCGGACGAGGAGCGTAAGGCGCGCGAGAAGGCCGCCGCGGCCGCTCGCTCGCAGGGCAACCGTTCGAACAACATCGCCACTGCTTCCATCTCCGAACTCCTCGGCGGCTCCAACCCCTTCCGCAAAGGCGAAGGCTTCGTCGACGAATCCAAGCAGGTCCCCGAGAAATTCCGCCGCTACTACCGCCTCCTGGTCGACATGCGCGACGCGCTGCACAAGGGCCTCGCCTTCCACTCCGAGTCAGCCCTCAAGAAGTCGGGCAAAGACGACGCCGGTGACCTTTCTGGCTACTCGCAGCACCTCGCCGACGCCGGGACCGACACCGCCGACCGCGACTTCGCCCTCTCGCTCATCTCGAACGAGCAGGAAGCCCTCAAGGAGATTGCCGATGCGATCGAGCGCATGAAGAGGGGCTCCTACGGCACGTGCGAAATCACCAGTAAGCCGATTCCGGCCGCGCGCCTGATCGCCGTTCCTTTCACCCGCTATTCCCTTGAAGGCCAGAAGGATCTCGAGCGCAACCGTCGCGCCCATCGTCGCCGCGGCGGCAATCCGCTTGGCGAAATCGGCGATGAAGTCGGCTTCGGCACTGGCGGCGGTGGTGGCGATGACGAGCCTAGCGACACCTGAGCGGGCTGAGGTTCATGCTGTCCCGCCTCCGCCCCTATCGGTCCTTTTGGCTGATCTGCGTGGCCGCGATTGTCGTGGACATCGCCACCAAGTTACTCGTCGTGCGGCACATCCCGTTCGGCACCTACTTCTCTCAGGACCCGTCCCGTCCGCCGATCATGCTCTTTGAGCGGCTCTGGATTGTCCATGTCGGCAATAAGGGCGCCGCCTGGGGGCTGGGTGCCGAGCATGACGTCCGCCCGTTCCTGATTCTCCTCGCGCTTGCGGTGCTCGCGCTCGTCTGGCGCTGGCGAAAGCAGCTCCTGCGCGAACTGCAGGGCGGCCAGCTGGCCTTCGGCTTGTTCGTCGGCGGCACGCTGGGTAACGTCCGTGACCGACTGTTCGGCGACCACGTCATCGACTTCATCGACGTGCACCTGCCGTTTTACCGCTTTCCAGCCTTCAATGTAGCCGACTCCTGCATCTGCGTCGGGGTGGGGCTTTATATCATCATGTCGTACCGGCATGATCGCCTGCTTCGTGAAGCCATCGTCTCGCATGGCGGCGAGGATCCGCCCGCCGGCACATGAGTCTGCGCTTCCCGTCGGAGGGCTGATCAGATTCCCTTCGACAGGCGCTTCACGACCGTTGCGAAGTCATCCGGCCGGGGTGCGGAGACTTCGAATTCCTTGCCGGCGACCTTGCCGGCGACGCGCGCGATGCGCAGGAGCAGCCCGCGGTGCAACGGCTTGTCTTCGCCCTTATTGAGGCGGCCCTTCGGCGTTGTGTCGGTGAGCGTCACACGGCCTGAGCGGCCATACTTGAGTTCACCGGCGATGCGGATGCCGCATTCGGTGGCGTGGATGCGGACTTGGTCGCGGCGAGGGAAGGGTGTGTGCGCAGTCCAGATGCGCCAGCGACCGCAGGCGCGGCCAGGTTCGAAGCGGGTCTGGGCGTGCTTACCATTGCGTTGCGAGACGAAGGCACGTTCCTGCGAGTCGTCCATGCCCACGGGCAGGTCGCAGATACCGGCGTCTTCTGGCGCGTCTTCCGTGCGCGCGATGAATTCGAAATCAAAGCGGAAGGCACCGGAGCCGAGGGCTTCGCGCCAGTCGGCCATCGTGGTCGCGCGGTCGGCGATGATCGCGATGCCGGCGGATTCTGGTTCGGGACCGAAGACCGCGGCGGGTTCGGCGAGGCCGAGGCGGACCATCTCCGACTTACCGGCTTCGAGTTGCGCGCGCAGTTGGCCGAGCAGGGTGGGCGCACCTTTTTGCCAAGGGTGTTCCTCCAAGGCAACGCCGCTGGGCTTGTCGAGCGCGACCCAGCCCGGGCCGTAGGCCAGAACGGCCATGCGGACAGCTTCCTCTCCGAGCAGGCCGGCGGCGAAACCGATGGAGGCTGGGGGCAGGTCGGACATTTCCGGGGACAAAAAAACCCCGGCGCCTAGGCGACGGGGTCGGTGAGGGGGCCAGCCGGCATTACTTCTTGGCCGCAGCGAGCTTCTTCGCGAGGCGAGCCTTGATGCGGTTCGCCTTGTTGCGATGAATCACGCCGGTCTTTGCGGCCTTGTCGGCGGCGGAAGCGACCTGGGGGGCGGTGGCAACGACGTTGTCACCAGTCAGGCCTTTGATGAGGCCCTTGAGACGGGTGCGGACGATCTTGTTATGCTCAGCGCGACGGTTGGTCTGGCGGATGCTCTTCTTGTTAGCTTTGATGTTGGCCATGTGAGTTAGTAGGGAAGCCGTGGGCGGCCCTCGGAGTCAACGCGGATTTGAGGGTTCTGGACACGGAGAGGCCCCTTTTTGAGGGGCCTCATGAGTCCTGCTGGTGGAAGGGGTGGGATTCGAACCCACGAACAGCGAAGCTGAACGGATTTACAGTCCGCGACCTTTAGCCACTTGGATACCCTTCCGGCCAACAGGATGGGCA
>CAIVYX010000229.1 GCA_903910245.1 uncultured Opitutia bacterium
AGAAGCGCAAGGCCGCCCGCCCATGATTCCGTATCCCTCCGCTTCCGTCTTCCCTCCCCTGCCCCTCGGTGGCACGCCACTGTCCGACCTGCAGAAGGAAGTCATCGCCCTCAAACAGGCCAAGGACGCCATCATCCTCGCGCACAACTACCAGTGCGAGGACATCCAGAACGTCGCCGATTTCGTCGGAGACTCGCTCGGCCTCGCCTACAAGGCCGCCGAGGCGAAGCAGTCGACGATCGTCTTCTGTGGCGTGCATTTCATGGCCGAGACGGCCAAGATCGTAAACCCGACGCGACGCGTGCTCCTGCCAGACATGAACGCTGGTTGCTCGCTGGCCGACTCCTGCCCCGCCTCGAAGCTCGCCGCCGCGAAAGCCGCGGACCCTTCGCTTTACGTCGTCGCCTACATCAATTGCAGTGCGGCGGTGAAAGCGCTCAGCGACGTCATCGTGACCAGCGGCAACGCCTCGAAAATCGTCAACCGCGTGCCCGCCGACCGAAACATCCTCTTCGTCCCCGACCAGAACCTCGGTCGCTGGGTCTCCGGCAAGACCGGCCGCTCGATGCAGCTATGGCCGGGTAACTGCTACGCCCACGTACAATTCACGCCGGGCGCCCTCCTCCGCACCAAGGCCGCGCACCCTGGCGCCCCCGTCGTAGCCCATCCGGAATGCACCGAAGCCGTCCGCGAGATGGCCGACATGGTCTGCTCGACCGAAATGATGGTCGGCTGGAGCAGGCAACAGACGGCCGATACAATTATCATTACTACGGAATCGGGGATGATTCACCGTCTCCGCAAGGAAGTACCCGGTAAAACGTTCGTGGCAGCGCCGACGGATCGTTGCTCCTGTAACGACTGCAAGTTCATGAAGATGAATACCCTACAGAAGGTTCGCGACTGCCTGCGCGACGGTTCGCCCGAGATCCTGATGGAAGAAAGCGTGCGCGTCGCCGCCGAGATTCCGCTTCGCCGCATGCTCGAATGGAGTAAGTAAGGTCAAAGCGACTTTTCTTAGTAATGAATGAGGGGGGCAAAAAAACTTTTACGAAAGTTTGACAAAGGAGTTTATAATAAAATGTTAGAGGCATTCACATCGCTTCAAAAGTTATCCCTGCCGCCATGGATAAAAATAAGCACTCCCACTCCATCATGAGAATCGACCTAACTCCGACCGCCTTCACCTCAAAAGACGCCTACGTCCGCGCCGCCCTCTCCAAGGCCCGTGACCTCGCCGTGCAGAGCTGGGAAGACGAACACAGCGAACGCCAGTCGCTGATCGAACGCGAAGTCTCCAGCCTGTCGAAGCCCGAGTTGGCCAAGCGCCTCATCAAGCTGCTCTCCCGCCCGAACCGTGCCCGCGCCCAGATTTCGGACAGCATGCGCGCCAAGGCCCAGAACATGCGCAAGAAAGGCGCCCCGGTCCGCGAGATCGCCGCTGAGCTCGGTATCTCGATTCCGTCGGTCTACAACATCACCAAGGACTAACCTTGCCCGCCGTTCCCGCCTCGCCGAAGGTATCGGCGATGCAGGAATGGAATCGTGGCGATCCGTCGAAAGCCCCTGCCCGCGCGCCCTTGGCCCGCGGCGGGAAGCTCGATGCGCCCCACCTGATCGCGGCCTACCGGGCCGGCATCTTCCCATGGTATTCCGCCGGTGAGCCGGTGAAGTGGTGGTGCCCAGACCCTCGCTTCGTGATGCGACCGGCCGATTTCCGCCTGACGGATAGCCTGCAGAAGACGATGCGCAAGAAGGGCTGGTCGGTCACCTTCGACCGCCAGTTCGAGACGGTGATGCGCCGCTGCTCCGAAGTCCCCCGCCCGGGCCAAAATGGTACTTGGATCAACGACGATATGATCGCGGCCTACTGCGAACTCCACCGCTTAGGAATCGCCCATAGCGTCGAAGTTTGTTGGGAAGGCCAACTCGTCGGCGGGCTGTATGGCGTCGCGCTCGGCCGACTCTTCCATGGCGAATCGATGTTCCACCTGAAGGCCGACGCCTCAAAGGTGGGCTTCGCCACACTCGTCGCCCGCCTGCAGGCCTGCGACTACTTCCTCATCGACTGCCAGGTGCCCACACCCCACCTCGGCAGCCTAGGCGCCTTCCTCATCGACCGGGAAGAATTCCTCGAAGTGGTGAAATTGTTCCGCGACCAGCCGCCCGCGGGCGACGCGTTCGCGCCTATTCCGGCTTCGGACGCGACTTAAGCAGCGCGCGAGCTTCCCGCTCGTAGACGCGCTCGACGATCACGCAGAGCTGCTGCAGTGAACGGCCGTCGGTATACACGGCGATGCCGGCCTTCATGTAGGCCTGCTCACGCTTCTTCATCAAGTCGCGAATCTTGGCCTCCGGGTCGTCGCCCTTGAGGAGCGGCCGACGCGAATTGCCCGCGGTGCGACGCAGGATGGTGTCGACCGATGCGAAGAGCGTGACGACGATGCCCTTGGAGCGGACGAGCTCGCCCATGCCGGGAGGCACGACCAGGCCGCCGCCACAGGCGATGACCGCTCCGTTCGGAGGCAGCAGGCCTTCGACGACCTGACGTTCGAGGGCGCGGAAATGATCTTCACCATGTTCGGCGAAGATGTCGGCGATCGAGACCCCGGCCAGTTTCTCGACGAGTTCGTCGGTGTCGTAGAAACGGCGGCGCCAACGCCTGGCCAGCTGGCGTCCGAGCGCGGACTTCCCCGTGCCCATGAATCCGGCGAGAATCAGGTTGGGAGAGTCTTCCTTGTTCGCGACGGGCGCCATGGAGACATAGCAATCCCCCACCCGCCTCTCGGCAAGCGACAAGCGTCTGGGGAGATTACTTGGCCGAAAGGGCGTCGAGCGCGGCCTTCGCCTTGGGCGCGATGCGTTCAGAGAGCCCTTGCGAGGCTTCGGTCAACGCGGCGCGGTCGGCTTCGGTGAAGAGACGAGGCACGGAGGCCCAGGCGGCTTCGGTCAATTCGTTGGCCGGGCCCTTGAGTAACGGCAGCATCGACTCCTTGATGGCGAGGCGACGGCTCTTACCATAGCCGTTGATACGGGTGGCGACGATACGGGCCCAGGATGCTTTGGCCGCGAGCGACATTCCCGACGGGTCCACAGGCAGGAGCTTCATGGCGATGGAGGACGGAAGGCGGAGGATCTCATCTTCGACCTCCTGGACCTGCGAACGCTGCGTCAATTTCGCCACACGCTCCCAAAGGATCGGGGCGGCGACGGTCGGGCTGATACGACGCAGGAGACGGTTGGCACGCTGGGCGGTGGCAAAGTCCTCGTTCTTCGTGAGCGCGACAAGTTCGTCGACGGTCAGCGGGTACTCCTTCGAGGAACGACGCTGATCGAGCAGACGCTCCAGCTGGGCGAGCTTGGTTTCCGGCGTGGTGCCATCCGGCGCTTCATACTCGTTAGGCTGCTTGGGATTGAGCGGAAGGAGCGGCTTATAAGCAGGATCGAGCAGAAGGATCTGGCCGAATGCGGCCAGAACTTCAGGACTCTCGGTAGCCTTGGCGGCGGCGCGGACACGATCGAACCAGGCCTTGGCCTCGGGCGAAGCCTTGGCGAACGAACGCGAGTGATCAAAGATCGCCTGCTGGGCGGCGAGGCGCTTCTCCGCGACCGCGAGGTCGGCGAAGGTAGCGTCAGACGGAGCCTCGGCGGCCGAAGCGACGAGACAGACTGCGCAGGCGAGGAAGAGCGAAAGATGCTTCATGGTCGTATGATGTAAGGTGCGCTCAGATAGACCAGTTGCCGCGCATGGCCGGAGAGTGGAGATGGTTGGCCTGGTCGTCGTCGATGAAGCCACTGGCGTCGGACTTGAACTTCAGCTTGCGGCCGAGGCGGACGCACACGGCCGCGAGGTTGACGAGTGTCGAACTGCGGAAGGCCTCGGCGACGCCGTAGCCGAAAGGCCGCTTCTCGCGGGCGCACACATCGAAATCATCTTCTTGGTATTCCGGAAGCGGAAACTCGGCGGCCTTGACGAGCAGCTCGGGGCGGCTGCAACGCATGCCGGCGAAGAGCTTGCCGTTCGGGCCTTCGAGGAAGGGATTCTCGGGGTTACGCTCGGCGAGTTCGGACTCAAGGATGATGCGAGTGCCGTCCTTATAGGTCATCGTGACGGTCTTCCAGACACCGCAGGCCATGGCGTCCTGAGCGGGCGCATCGCATTCGACGGTGACGGGCGATTCATTATCCTTACCGAGGAAGTACTGCACCGGATCGAGGAAGTGCTGGCCCATGTCGCCGAGGCCGCCTTGATCGAAATTCCAATAACCGCGGAAGGAACCATGGCAGCGGTGCGGGTGATAAGGAATCAGCGCCGAAGGGCCGCAGTACATATCCCAGTTGAGATGCGCGGGTACCGGCTCGGGCTTGAGGTCGGGCTTACCGGTCCAAAGGTTCACCTTCCAGGCGATGCCGCCGACGGGCGCGAGACGCACAGTGAGCGGACCGCCGAGGACACCGCTGGCGACGACGCGCTTGATCTCGCGAGCCGGGCCGACGCCGTAGTAGTTCGTGCGGTTAAGGCGGAACCAGGTGTTCACACGGAAAGGGACGCCCGTCTGCTGCACCACGCGACTCAAAGCGATGCCTTCGCCGATCGTGCGCGTCATGGGCTTCTCGCACCACACGGCCTTGCCGCGGCGGGCGGCCATAGCCGCGATGACGCCATGCCAGTGAGGCGGCGTGCAGACGTGGACAACGTCGGCATCCGACAGCACAATCACTTCGCGGAAGTCTTCGGCCATCATCGGCGTGCCGCCGCCGGCCAGTTTGATGCGATCGAACTTCTTCTGCATGTGCTGGGCGTCGACGTCGCAGATCCCGATGATGCGGTTCTTGCCGGTCATGCGCGGCTCGGAGTGCATCGCGGAGATGCCGCCACAACCGACGATGACGTGGTTAAGCGTCTCGCTCGGCGGGACGAAGCCGCGGCCCAGCACGTGACGCGGGATGATCGTGAAGCCGAGGGCGGCGACAGCAGCCTTACGCAGGAAAGAACGACGGGGTAATCGCATGAGGGGTGTTATGAAGAGAAAAGACCTCGTTCAATCATGATAGTTCCCCCACAAGGGCGAATGCCGTTATATGGCACTAATCCGCCGTTTAAAGACCCCGTTGTTTTGCTTTCAGCGGATATCCCTTCTCCTTGCACACATGCCGCACTCATCCATGCCCACCGCCGTATCTCCGGACGGCACGGCATGTCCGCAGACGGCCATCAAGCAAACGGTGGCGGTTCCTTTCTACGCTACGACCGAATGGCAGGCCGCACTCGCCCTCCCCTCGCCGCACCTCACCGACCTTCCTCGCATTACCAAGAGCCAGCTCCGCGAACATTCACCCGAAGGCTTCCTACCTGACGGTATGGACTTCAAGTCTCTCCTCGCTAGCGGCCTAATCGAAGAGGAAAGCACCTCGGGCACCTCGGGTGCCAGCGTCCGCGTGGTCTTCGGCAAGAACTGGTGGGCCGAACAAGAACGCCGTGCCTTGGTGCGCAACCCCTTCCTCGCCGAACTCTTCGGAACCAGACCCAGCCTACAACGGGCCGTCCTCACCACACCGGGCTGCAGCGGCGTGAGCTGCTACAACCGCTGGCTCAGCCTCGAACAGCGGACGATGGGAGACAGCCTCTTCGTGAACCAATCGCGCATTCCCTTCACGCTCGGCGAAGAGAAACTCGCCGGCATGACCAAGGAAGTCGCCGACTGGGCGCCGACCTTCCTGGATGTCGATCCGGTGCACGGAGCCTGGTTCGCGCTTCACTGCGAACGCCACGGTCTGCGGTTCCCTTCCCTGCGCTTCATCCTGACGAGTTACGAGTACACCAGCGTCGTCCACCGCGCCATTATGGAGCGCGTCTTCGGCGTACCAGTCATCAACCTCTACGGCTCCAGCGAGACCGGCCACCTGCTCGTCGAACACGGCGGAGCGATGATCCCCAGTCAGGAGACCGCGATACTCGAAAGCACCTCAGCCGAAGGACTCGGCGAACTCCTCGTGACCACCTTCACGAACCCCTATCTCCCCCTCCTGCGCTACGAGATTGGCGACTTCGTCGAACGGTCCCCGGACGGTTATCGTGTGCATGGACGTAAGCGCGACGCCCTGCGCGGCGCCGATGGACGCCTCCTGACCACGCGCATGATCGACCAGGCCTTCGTTGGGGTCAGCGGTATTGCCCATTATCAGCTTCGCCAGAAAGCCGACGGCACAGCGCACCTCTTCCTGCTGCCTGAAGCCGAAGGCGACAGCCTGACGAAGGCTCAAGCCAAGCTGACCAACGAACTCGGGCACCTGCTCGGCGCCACCGTCACCGCAGAGTCCATCAGCCTGATCGCCCCAGAGGATTCAGGGAAATTCCGCCTCACAGTCCGCGAAGCGGCCTGAACAAGGAGATTACCGCCCTAAAAGGGGCTTTCGGGCTGGAAAAATCCTTCCCACCCACCAAGGTGGCCTTTTCACCACCATGGAAGTCTACATCGACGGCAAGTTCTACCCCAAGGCCGAGGCCAAGATCTCGGTCTTCGACCATGGCTTCCTCTATGGCGACGGCATCTTCGAAGGCATCCGCCTCTACCTCGGCTGCGTCTTCCGCTAGGACGAGCACCTCGAGCGCCTCGAGATGTCCGCCAAAGCCCTCTGCCTCGACATGCCCTGGTCCCGC
>CAIVYX010000230.1 GCA_903910245.1 uncultured Opitutia bacterium
CGAACAGCTTCGCCAACACACCAAGGTCGTCGCCGACACCGGCGACTTCGCCGCCATGAAGGCCTTCAAGCCTCTGGATGCCACGACCAACCCAAGCCTCATCCTCAAGGCCGTCCAGATGCCTGAGTACCAGGCCCTCCTCCAGAAGGCCGCCCAGGACAACAAGAGCAAGGGTGTCCAGGCCGCGGTCGACGCGCTCCTCATCTCCTTCGGCACCGAGATCCTCCAGATCGTTCCGGGCCGCGTCTCCACCGAAGTCGACGCTCGCCTCTCCTTCGACAAGACCGCCACCGTCGCCAAGGCCCGCGAGCTCATCGCTCTCTATAAGGCAGCCGGCATCCCCAAGGAGCGCATCCTCGTGAAGATGGCCTCCACCTGGGAAGGCATCCAGGCCGCCGCCGAACTCGAAAAGGAAGGCATCCGCTGCAATCTCACACTGCTCTTCTCTTTCGCTCAGGCCGTCGCTTGCGCCGACGCCAAGGTGCAGCTGATCTCACCGTTTGTCGGCCGCATCTACGACTGGCACAAGAAGGCCCAGGGCGCCAACTGGAACGAAACCGCCTCCTCGGGCGCCAACGACCCCGGCGTGCAGTCCGTCCGCCGCATCTTCGCCTACTACAAGCGCAACGACATCAAGACCGAAGTCATGGGTGCCTCCTTCCGTAATTGCGGCCAAATCAAAGCCCTCTGCGGTTGCGACCTCCTGACCATCGCCCCGAACCTCCTCGAAGAGCTCTCCAAGGATTCCGCCTCCGTGCCCAAGGTGCTCGACGAAGCCGGCGCCAAGGCTGAAGGCGAAGCCGCCAAGACCTGGGGCGAGAAGGATTTCCGCTGGCACCACAACGAAGACGCGATGGCCACCGAAAAGACTGCCGAAGGCATCCGCGCCTTCGCCGTCGACGGCAAGAAGCTCGACGACCTGGTCGCCAAGGCCATCGGTTAAGCGAACGAGCAATCCCTCGAGCAAGGCCAGGCCCCAAGCCCGGCCTTCTTATTTACGACGCTGGCGGACCGCCTCGAAGAGGCAGATCGCCGCGGCGTTGGAAACATTGAGCGAATCCGACAGGCCAGCCTGCGGAATCGAGATCTTCTCATCCGCGCCCTTCAGCCAGAAATCCGTCAGACCATCCTTCTCGGAGCCGAGCAACAAAGCCACCGGACCACGGCAATCGACGTCCCAATAAGCCTTGGTGGCCGCAGGTGAGGTCGCCAAGGAACGGACCCCTTTGGTCTTCATCCAAGCGGCAGCCTCCTGCGAAGTACAGACGGCCACGGGCACGGAGAAAAGCGCGCCCTGCGAGGATCGGACGACGTTGGGATTAAAGACGTCGGTGATGGGGTCGCAGACGATAAGCGCATCGCAGCCGGCGGAATCTGCCGTGCGAAGCAACGCACCGAGGTTGCCAGGCTTCTCAACCGATTCGGCGACGAGCAGGAGCGGGCTGGCCGAAGGCTTGAGTTGATCGAGCGAGCAGTTCCAGGTCTTGGCGACACCGATTAGGCCGTCCGGGCCTTCGCGGCCGCTGACCTTCTCAAAGGCGGATTCACCGAGTTCGCAGCAATCCACGCCAGCCGCCCGGGCGTTGGTCACGAGCTCAGCGGCCTCGGAGCCACGGAACATCGACGGGCAGAAATAGATCTCGATCACCTCAACTTTGCGCTCGATGGCCCGGGATAGCTCTCGGAGACCCTCGACAATGAACAAGCCGCGGGCTTCGCGCTCGGCACGGTCTCGCAGGCGGGCCAATGCCTGCACGCGGGGGTTCTGTCGGCTCTGGATGACCTCGTCGGGCACGGGCGAAGTGAGTAGCAAGGGACGC
>CAIVYX010000231.1 GCA_903910245.1 uncultured Opitutia bacterium
CGCCAAGGAGCGTGAAATCGCCACCGAGTTCACGAAGTCAGAAGCCGACAAGGCCATCGACGAAGCCAAGCGCATCGTCGAGGACTATAAGGGCCAGCTCGTTGAGCAGAAAGCCGCGAACGACGCCGAAGCCATCGCTGAACTCGAGAAGCGTATCGCCGTGGGCGAAAAGCAGATTGTGGCCGCCGAAGGCCGCAAGAAGGGTCAGCTCGCTAACATGGAGAAGATTATCTCCGGTCGCGTGGACAAGTTCTTCGCCGAATCCTGCCTCCTCGAACAGGCTTACTTCCGCGACCCCGACCAGAAAATTCAGGACCTCATTGCCGCCGCTAAGACCAAGGTCGGTGAAGAAGTCTCGATCGTCCGTTTCACCCGCTTCCAGGTGGGTGAGACCGCCGCCGAGTAAGCTCCGCTGAGTTCGGCTATCAAGGCCGGCTGCCGCAAGGTGGCCGGCCTTTTGCTTGGCTTGCTTACGCCGCCGTCAGGAATAGCCTGACTCTATGCAGTTCCGTTCGGACATCTTCTGGAAGTCGGCCTGCGGCCGTTGTCCGGATTGCAGTGCGAAGGTCCGCGGTTCGGCCGATCGCGTGGGCTGGCTCGCGCGCCTGTGGGATACGCCGGCTCACTGTTCCGGCTGCGGCATGACGCTGCGTCGCAAGGAAGGCTTCTTCCTCGGCGCCATTGTCTGGAACTACGGGCTCACTGCCTTTGGCGTGTTGCCGCTGGTGTTGCTGGCCCAACGTCTGGAATGGATTGGGTCGGTCTGGGCGATTCGCCTCGCGGTCGGGGCAATCTTCCTAGTGCCGCCTCTCATTCATGCGTTCTCCTGGCGCCTGTGGATCGGCACCTACTACGCTTTCCTGCCCGATCAGCTGCCCTCGGGCGGCCGCCGCCTCGACGACTGATCAGGTGCGGCGCGCGGACATCCGCCGTACCAGTTCGACGAGGAAGGCCGTGTCGCCTTTGGTTGCGCGAAGGTGACCGACGGTCTCGATGGTCAACGCCTCGATGCGCTGCTTCGTTGCGCCGACGCCATGCATGTCCACGTAGGTGGATTTACCGTTCTCGGCATCGGCCCCGACTGGCTTACCAAGCTGGTCGGCTTCAGCGGTGAGGTCGAGTAGGTCGTCGACGAGTTGGAAGGCGATACCTGAGGAGCGTCCGGCGAGGCGGAAATGTTCGACGTCGGCTGCAGAGGCGCCGCCAACCATCGCACCCATCGCGAATGAGGCGCTGAGCATCGCGGCCGTCTTGCCGAGCAGGATGAATTCAATCCGGTCCGAGTCATTCTCTTGCCCGTCCATGTCTTCAGTCTGTCCGCCGACGAGCAACCTGGAGCCTGCGGCTAGGGCGAGTTCGCGCACGAGAGCGGTAGCGAGGGTCGGCTTAGAGGCGTAGCCGGTGGCGAGCAGTTCGAAGGCCAGAGGCTGCAACGCGTCGCCCGCGAGTAAGGCGGTGGCTTCGTCGAAGGACTTGTGGCAGGAAGGGCGACCGCGGCGCAGGTCGGAGTCATCCATGCAGGGCAGGTCGTCATGGATGAGTGAGTAGGTGTGGATGCACTCGAGGGCCGTCGCGGCGTGGTCGGCGTCGGCCTGAGGCGTGAAGGCCGCGGCGGAGGCGAGGCAGAGGACTGGCCGCAGGCGCTTGCCTCCGGCTTCGAGCGAGTAGCGCATCGCTTCGTGGAGCCGTTCCGGGCGGGTCGTGGAGACTGGCGTTAGCAGACGGAGTGAGGATTCCGCCTGCTCGATGAATGCCTCGTGCCGTGACTGAAACAGCGAGGCGTCCATCGGTTATTCGGCGTCCGAGCCGAGTTTGAAGAACGTCGCCGTGCGGCCGACGCTACCGATGACTTCGCTTTCGGTGAGCTTGGCCAGTTCCTGAGCCTGCTTGTCTATCTCTTCGCGTTCAGCGGTGAAGCGAACCTTGACCAGGTCGGCGTTGCGGAAGGCTTCGGCGAGGAGGTTGGCGATGCCCGTGTTCACGCCGGCCTTGCCGACGAACACCTTCGGGTCGAGCGTCTGGGCGAGACTGCGCAGTTTACTGCGTTCGGCGCCGGTGAGGCGGGGTTGGTCTTCAGAGCCTGATTCCATGCCTGCTATGACGCTCTGGCGGGGCAGGGGAGTCAACGGACTAATCGGCCGCGCCTTGCCGTTCTTGCTCTGTGGGGTATCATGGTGGTACCGATGATCCCGTCTCCCCATTCGCCTGCGCTTGTCGTCCTCCCTGAGGTTGAGATCGAGGCGGAAGTCCGTCCGTTGGATCCTGTCGTCGTGCATGTGCGCTGTGCTCCGAATTACTCCCACTCCCTGCGTATCTGGCAGAGCACGTTCCTGC
>CAIVYX010000232.1 GCA_903910245.1 uncultured Opitutia bacterium
CCGCAGTCCATCGCCTTCCTGAAGGCCGACCGCTAAAGGCTGCACGGGCGGAAAAGGACGACCTTACGGCGGAATTAGTCCCGAGGTTGGGGTTGAAATCCCGGGGTCGGCGGTCTCTTTTATAGGCCTTCCAGCGGAACACCCCTGCTCCGTCGCCTGTCCTATCTCCATGCCCCCCAAGGCCACCCTATTTCTCGGCGTCTTCGTCGGTGCCCTCTGCTCCGCTGAGCCGATCAACTTCAGCCGGCAGATCCGTCCGATCCTGTCGGAGAACTGCATCTCGTGTCACGGGCCAGACGAAAAAGCCCGTAAAGCAAAATTGCGCCTCGACGACGAACAAGACGCTAAGCGCGACCGCAAGGGCGACTTCGTAATCGTGCCAGGCAAACCCGACCAAAGCGAACTCATCAAGCGCATCGAATCGACCGACCCCGAGGAGGTCATGCCGCCGCCAAAACAGCATAAGACGATTCCCCCCGCGCAGGTCGCCCTCCTCAAGGAATGGATCAAGCAAGGCGCACCGTGGGGCCGCCATTGGTCCTACGAACCGGTCGCTCGTCCGTCGGTGCCGAAGAACGGCGAAGCCAATCCCATCGACGCCTTCCTCGGCGACCGCCAAAAGAAAGAAGGCCTGACCTGGTCCGCTGAAGCGCCCAAGGCCATCCTCATCCGGCGCCTCGCCCTCGATATCACCGGCCTGCCGCCCACGCCCGAAGAAGTCGCGAAACTCTCCTCCGCCAAGCACGCGGACATCGTCGCCGCTTTCCTCGCCAAGCCTGCTTACGGCGAACACTGGGCCCGCCAGTGGCTCGACCTCGCCCGCTATGCCGACAGCGCTGGCTATCCCTCCGACCCCGGCCGAGTCATCTGGGCCTACCGCGATTGGGTCATCAAGGCCCTGAATCGGAACCAGCCCTACGACCAGTTCGTGATCGAGCAGATGGCCGGCGACCTTCTGCCCAAGCCGACCGAAGACCAGCTCATCGCCACGGCCTTCCATCGCAACACGATGACCCAGAACGAAGGCGGCACGAGCGACGAGGAATTCCGCAACGCCGCCGTCATCGACCGCGTGAACACCACCTACGCCGTCTTCATGGGTACCACCATGGCCTGTGCCCAGTGTCACACCCATAAGTACGACCCGATCACGATCACGGAATACTTCCGCTCCTACGCCTTCCTTAACCAGAGCGCCGATAGCGACAAGAAGGACGAAATCCCGCTCCACGAGATCTACCCACCCGGCGTAAAAGCGCAGCGCGACCAGTGGATGAAGGACGCCGTCGCGGCCGAGGCGGCCTTCAAGAAGCCGAACCCCGCTTGGCTCGCCGGTTACGACGCGTGGTTAGCCAAGGGACCGAAGCTCGCTGATAAGCCACTCAAGGCCGCCCTCGATGCTCCAACAGAAAAGCGCACGAAGGCCCAGCTGAAACTCCTCTCCGATTACTACGTCCGCAATGTCTCACCGGCGACCAAGGCCGAACGCGCCCTCGCCGACGGCCTGAAGAAACAGATTGCGGCTTCGGCGCCGGTCACCGTGCCGATCATGCAAGACCTCACCGGAGACAAACGTCGCAAGACCTTCATCCAACTCCGGGGCAACTGGCAGGCGCTCGGCGATCCGGTCGAAGAAGGCGTGCCAACCCACCTCGCCCGCTGGGACGACTCCGCGCCCAAGAACCGCCTCGGCTTCGCGCTCTGGATCGCCAGTCGCGACAACCCCCTCACCGCTCGCGTGACGATGAACCGCCTCTGGGAGACCGTCTTCGGTGTGGGCATCGTGCGCTCGAGCGAAGAGTTCGGCAGCCAAGGCGACCTCCCTATCCATCCGGAACTCCTCGACTGGCTCGCCGCCGAATTCGTCGAGAGTGGCTGGGACACGAAGAAGATGCTTTCGCTCCTCTTGAACAGCCGCGCCTACCGCCAGTCTTCGGCCAGCAGCGCCAAACTTAATGAGGTAGATCCCGACAATCGTTTCGCCGCCCGCGGCCCGCGCTTCCGTCCTTCCGGCGAGATGCTCCGTGACCAGGCCCTCGCCGTCAGCGGACTCCTCAGCGAGAAGATGTACGGTGCGCCGGTCCGACCGATTCGTCCCAACCTCGGCCTGAGCATCGCTTTCGGCGGCTCCGGCGACTGGATGACGAGCACCGGCGAAGACCGCTACCGTCGCAGCCTCTACACCGACACCCGCCGCAGCACGCCCTATCCGAGCTTCGCGACCTTCGACGCCCCGAACCGCGAGACCTGCGTGATTCGCCGCGGCCGCTCCAACACGCCGCTGCAGGCCTTCGTGACGCTCAACGATCCGGTCTTTGTCGAGACCAGCCAAGCCCTCGCCCGCCGTCTCCTTAAGGAAGGTGGCACCACCGATGAGTCGCGCCTGCGACTCGCCTACTCACTCTGCCTCTCCCGCGAACCTGACGCCTCCGAACTCGCTACACTGAAGAAGCTGCTCGCGAAGTCCTCAGCACAATACAAAGCCGACGCC
>CAIVYX010000233.1 GCA_903910245.1 uncultured Opitutia bacterium
AAAACGAAACCCGATGCCGCCCAAGGCTGGGCCGCCCTCTGCCAGAGCCTCTGGGCAAGCCATGAGTTCCTCGCTCGCAGCTAAACCGAACCTTCACACCGCCATGACTCCACTTCTCCATCGCTCCATTACTCCGCTGCTGCTTCTCTGTGTGCTCAGTGCCTCCGTGGCTCAAAGCCACGCCCAAGCCTCGAAATGGAAGGGCATGGGCGTGTCCACGGGCGCGCCGTTGCCGCCGGCGGAGAATTTCAATCCGCGTCCGCATGGCCCTGAACTCGCGAAGGCGGGATTGAAGCCAGAGGTCATCGCGAAGCTCGACATCGAGATGCAGCGGCATGTCGCGGCGAAGAACGTCGCGGGCATCAGCGGCATCATCGGCAAGGACGGCGTGCGCGGCTACTTCGAGACCTTTGGCATGGCGGACATCGAGAAAGGCCGCGCGATGGAGAAGGACGCCATCTTCCGCCTGATGAGCACGACGAAACCGGTCATCGCGCTCGCCGCGCTGACGCTTTACGACGAGGGCAAGTTCACGCTCGACGAACCCATCGCGAAGCATTGCCCCGAGTGGGCGAATCCCACGGTGAAGGAAGACGGCGCGGTCGTCCCGGCGAAAGCGGCCATCACGCCGCGCATGTTGATGAGCCACAGCAGCGGACTCGGTTACGGCGGCGGTCAGGCTGCGGCAGCGATGGCGTATCAGGCCATGACGAAGCCGGGCGCGACCTTGAAGGACTTCTCCGAAGCGGTGGCGAAGGAGCCGCTGATGTTCCAGCCCGGCACCAGCTACAACTACGGCATGGGCCTCGACATCCTCGGGCGCTACCTCGAAGCCATCACCGGCCAGCCGCTCGATGTGATCTTGAAAGAGCACCTCTTCGGCCCGCTGAAGATGCCCGACACCGACTTCCACGTCCCAGCCGCGAAAGTGGGCCGCCTTTGCCAAATCTACGGCCAGCCCAGCCCCGGCGTGCTCGTGCCCGGCACCGACCTGGCCAACGTCACCAACAAACCCACGCTCTGCCTCGGCGGTCACGGCCTGTTCGGCACCATCGGCGACTACGAGCGGCTCTGTCTCATGATTTTGAATCGCGGCGAACTCGACGGTGTGCGCGTGCTGAAGCCGGAGAACGTGGACCTCATCTTCGAAAACCACCTGAAGCATCCCACGATGAAATACGGCCTCGGCGGCATCGTGAACGGCGCGGGCAGCTACGGCTGGGGCGGCGCGGACGGCACGCAGTTCGTCGTGGATCGGTCAAAGCGAACCTACACGCTCTTCATGGTGCAGACGCAGCACTACAAAGCGCCGACGTATCCAGCCTTCCTCGCTCTCGCCAACGAAGCCTGCGGCCTCACCGCCCCCGGAGCGATGACCGGCACACCCGGAGGCACCGGCAGCATGAGCAGTCCCTTCAAACAACGCGACACGAACGGCGACGGCAAACTCAGCCGCGAAGAACTCCCCGCCGCGCTCTTCGACAAGCTGGATGCGGACAAGGATGGCTTCGTGACCGAGGCGGAGGAGGTGCGCACCTATTACCGCAGCAAGAGGAGTTTGAAATGACCTGCCGCATCACGTACATGACCACCTTCGCTAAGCTGCGATAAAATCGTCCACTTTTCCCCATCTCACGGAACAACCCTACAGACATGACTATAAAACCCCACCAATCCATCCCACTCCTAGTCTTTGTGCTCTGCGCCTCTGTGGTTCAAACCCACGCCCAGTCCGCCGATGGCGTGTTCCGCAAGTTCGACCGGAACAGCGACGGCAAGGTCACACCCGATGAACTGACGAATACGCAGGCTTTCGAAAGGTTTGACCTGGACAAAGACGGAGCGATCACGGTCGCCGAATATGCCAAGGTGAGCGGCAACCCTGCGCCCGCCCCGGCGGCGCCCAAGGAGAAGGAAGGTCCGATGCCGACCGCCCAGTCAGTTCCGAAAGCCGACACCACCGGCCTCTCCGCGCAGATCGAGTCCATGATCAAAGCCGTGGACAAGAACGTCGACGGCCAGATCACCAAGGAGGAAGCCAACGGCGCGGCATGGTTCACCCGTCTCGACCAAGATGGCGACGGCGTCGTCAGCGCGGCGGAACTCACTTTGATGCGCCGCATCGTGGCGGCAGGCGCAGGATCGGCGGGTAAAAAATCCGCGGCACAGGCACCCGCGATCACGGCCGAGGACGTCAAGAAGGTCACCAGCGGACCGGAGATGCTCAAACCCGGCGAAGTCGGCATCGGTCGCATGATCGACGACGGGAAGTTCCGCACGCTGGACGGCAAGGAACTCAGCCTCGGCTCTTTCAATGACCGTAAAGGCCTCGTCATCGTGATGACGAGCGCCAGCTGCCCCGTCAGCAAACGCTATCTACCCTCGGTGGCCAAGCTAGCCATGGAACTCAAGGACCAAGGACTTGGGCTGCTTCTCGTCAACGCCCTCGGCAGCGAGAAGCCCGAGGACATCCGATCCCAGCTGGCCGCCGCCGGCGTGACCGCGCCCTACGTGCACGACACCGAAAAGAAGCTCAGCCTGGCGGTGGGCGCCCGCACCACCACGGAGGTGTTCCTGCTGGATCCGGCTCGCACGCTCATCTACCGCGGCGCGCTCGACGACCAGTACGGGATCAACTATAACCTCGATGCTCCGAGACACCCCTACCTGCGGGACGCCGTGGCGGCCCTGCTTCGCGGCGAAAAGCCCTTCGTGCAGGCCACCGCTGCCCCCGGCTGCGAACTGGACCTGCCGGCCGCCGCCGAC
>CAIVYX010000234.1 GCA_903910245.1 uncultured Opitutia bacterium
CAATCTTTCTTTCGGCGACCTCCTCGGCTCTCTCTGGGGCATTAGCCTCGTCGCCATCTTCTTCGGCGGCTCAATCTTCGTCCATGAGCTCGGACACTTCCTCGCCGCCCGCAAGCGCGGCCTGAAGATTGAGCGCTTCTCCATCGGCTTCGGCCCGCGCCTCTTCGGCTGGACCGGCAAGGACGGCGTCGACTACCGCGTCTCGATCATCCCGCTCGGCGGCTACGTCGCGCTGCCCCAGCTCGCCGAGATGGAAGGCATCGAAGGCGCGAGCAGCGAAGAAGCCGAAAAGCTCCCGAAGATTTCCTACGCCGATAAGATGATCGTCTCGGTCATGGGCGCGGTCTTCAACGTCATCTTCGCCTTCGTCCTCGCCTGCGTGCTCTGGTTTACCGGTATGCCGGTCGCCGCGGGCACCTCCAGCACCATCATCGGCTACGTGCCCGAACAGCTTGTGACGAGCTCCGGCCACCTGGCCGAACTCGGCCTCGGCAATACCGTCCCTGGACCGGCCTTCAAGGCCGGCCTACGCTCTGGTGATAAGGTGCTGTCCATCGACGACAACGCGGTCTCTAACTTCAACCAGATCATCGAGGCGGTGATGCTGGGTAATCGCAAGGACTCGCAGGGCAACCCGACCGCGACGTTCAAGGTCGAACGCGACGGCAAGGAACTCGAATTCGTCGTGCAACCAGCACGCATCGAACTGAACGCGAAGTCCGGCGACAAGGTCCGCATGGCCGGCCTGCAGCCGCGCACCGAAGTCATCATCGGCGAGCCCGCCGCGAATTCGCCCGCCGCGAAGGCCGGACTGAAGGCCGGCGACCGCGTGCTCTCCATCGACGGGCAGCCGCTCAACAACACGGTCGAATTCCGCGAACTGCTCCGCAAGGGCGGCGCGAAGCCCCGCACGCTCCACGTCGAGCGCGAAGGGGGCGTGAGCGCCAAGGTCATCATCACCCCGCAGGTGAACACGACGGTCAACCCAGTCAGCATCATCGCCTATGGCGACGAGAAGAACCGCTATCAGCTCATCGTCCTCCCGGCCACCCAAGACCTGCTCACTAACGACACCGCGGCCATCCGCGACCAGCTGATGGTGCTCGGCATCTCGCCCGACGGCTCGACTCTGGCCGAGACGCTCAAGATTGGCACGATCATCGACAAGGTCGACGGACGCTCGCAGATTACTTCGGTCCATTCGCTCGAAGACCTGGAGAAAGCCGGCGCCGGCGCCCCGCGCGACCTCACGGTCTACTGGAAGCGCGCCAATGGCGACGCGGGCAACCTGACGCTCCGCAACGCCCAGGTACGTCGCGGTAAGCCGATCGAACACGCGCAGATTGGCACGTTCTTCGTGACGAAGACCGAACTCGCCTACCGCAACCCGTGGGAGACCTGCGCAGGCATCGTGAAATCGACCTTCACCACGCTAGGCCGCCTTTTCGACCGCGGCTCCGACATCCAGGTGAAGCAGCTGGCCTCGGTCATCTCGATCACGAAGACCTACTATAATATCTCCGAAGACATCCGCCGCGTGCTCTGGTTCACGGTGCTCATCAATCTGAACCTCGCGGTCCTCAACCTCCTGCCGATTCCGGTCCTCGACGGTGGCCACATGCTCATCGCCACGATTCAGCGCTTCACCAAGGGCGTCCTGAGCAATAAGGCGGTCATCATCCTGCAGTATACCTTCATGGGCCTCCTGCTCTCGTTGATGGCCTACATCATCCTGCACGACGTCCGCCGATGCTCCGGGGACAGCGAACTCCAGCTCAAGCAGCAGCTCCTGGAACGCCACGTTTATAAGCAGCAGGACTTCGGCCCCACGAAGAAGTGAGCGAGGCCTGAAGGCCTCGCAGGGCTAGGGCTAGGAATGCCTTTTGTCCCTACACCCACCCCTGTCCCCACCCTTCCGAAGGCCGCCCACCCCGGCGGCCTTATTATTTGGTAGGTTTGCGAACAGGGTCCGTCGGTTTCATCCTAGGAAATCGGCTTCCGTCTTCCGCCCGATTAGACTGAATGAAGCCACCCCCATGGAAAAGCCCCTCCCCGAAAACTCCCGCCGTCAGTTCCTCGGCAACCTCGGCGCCGCGATCGCCGCCCTGAGTATCCCGGCCGCACTCTCCGCCGCCGATGCCGCGAAGGCCGAAGCGAAGGCCCTGCCGCGCAAGAAGATCACCGACCCCTACATCTACAAGTTCGCCATCGGCAAGTTCGAGGCCTGGTCCATCAGCGACGGCTACGGCACTTTCAAGAACTGCGTGACGAAGAAGATGTTCCCGAAGTCCGACATGGACGCGATGACCAAGGCGCTCGTCGACCAAGGCGAACGTCCGGACGACGTCACCCTCTACATCAACATCCTGCTCCTGCGGAAGGACAAGGAAGTCATCCTCGTCGACGCCGGCTTCGGCCCAGTCGAACGCGACAC
>CAIVYX010000235.1 GCA_903910245.1 uncultured Opitutia bacterium
ATAGCGGAGAGAAATCTCTACTTTCTTGTTGTTGGGAATGTCTACGCCGAGGATTCGTGGCATGGTGTCCGTGCTGTTTGGAAGGTGGGAAAGAGGTCGGAACTTGGAGGTTCTGGTGGGATTTGAAAGCAAAAAATACGGTTTAAACGAGGGTCAGGATTTCCGCCCCGTTTTCGGTCACTAAAACGGTGTGTTCGAAGTGCGCGGAGACCTTGCCGTCGGCCGTCCGGGCGGTCCAGCCGTCCGAGGCCATGACGATCTTGTGCGAACCGAGATTCACCATGGGCTCAATGGCTAAAGCCATTCCAGGCAGTAACTTAGGTCCAGTTCCAGCCTTGCCGTAGTTAGGAATCTGGGGTTCTTCGTGCATCTTGCGGCCGACGCCATGGCCGACAAAGTCCCGGACGATGCCATACCCACCCGGCGCAAGCGCCTCCTGGATGGCAGCGGAGATGTCCCCTACCCTGTTGCCGGGCTTCACGGCCGCAATGCCGGCCAGGAGGGACTTTTCCGTATCTAAGCAAAGTTGACGGGCCTGCGGGTCGACGGCTCCGACCATGACCGTACGGGCGTTGTCCCCGATGAACCCATCGCGGCGGACGACCACATCCAGTGAGACCAAGTCACCGTCCCGGATGATGCGGTCGGCGGCGCCGATGCCGTGGACAATCTCGTCGTTAAGGGAGATGCACACGTACCCCGGGTAGCTCAGGCGCCCGACCATGTAACCATGGCAGGCGCTCTCGCAGCCATGCCGAGCCATCAGCCCGCGAGCGGCGGAATCCAGTCCGGCGGTGGAGATGCCCGGAACGACTAGGGTCGACAGATCATGCAGGACGCGGGCCGCCGCTACACAAGCGGCGCGCATGCGACTTAAGTCTTCGGCCGACTTCAAATCGATCATCCCGGGAAAAGCTTAGCGAGCGAACGCACCCCAATGATTCAGCCCCCAAGCGATAACGCCGAGGGTGAACAGAAAGAGGCAGACCTTCTCGAGAGAACCGAGGGCGGAAACTTCGGAGTCAGTGCGGAGACCGGCAGCGGGCACTGGAATACCGCCGATGCGGCCCTTCTTCAGGAAGCCTTCGTAGTTTCGCTGCAAGAGATAGGTTTCCACCTGACGCATCGTGTCGAGCATCACGCCAACGGTGATCAGGCCACCCGTGCCGCCGAGGAACGTCGCGAGACGCATCGGGAAGCTGAACTGGCTGATGAAGAGATCCGGCATCAGCGCGATGGTGAGCAGGAAGATCGATCCTGCCAGCGTGAGGCGTGTCATCACGAAGTCCAAGAACTGGGCGGTGTGCTCGCCAGGGCGGACGCCAAGGATATAGCCGTTGTTCTTCTTGAGGTCGTCGGCGATTTGCACCGGACGGAACATGATGGAAATCCAGAAGTAGCTGAAGCCGAAGATGAGGACCGAGTAGACGGTGTAGTAGAAGGCGTTACTGCGGGAGAAGTATCCGGCCCAGTCATGCAGGAAGGTCAGGGTCGGGAAATAGGTCGCCAACGGATTCAGCAGCATGGGCGGGAAGCTCATAATGGCACCAGCGAAGATGACCGGCATCACGCCCGCGTAGTTGACCTTGAGGGGTAGGTAGTTGGTCTGTGCACCGTACATCTTTCGTCCGACCATGCGCTGCGCGTACTGGATCGGAATCTTGCGAACGGCTTGGTTGATGGCGACCATCGCGGCAGTCACGACAACGAAGAGGAGGATCATGCCGGCGGCCTTCTCCCATCCATGGGAGTTGACGGCGGAGGCTCCGACCTTGCCGCCGAACGTCATGTCGACGAAGGAGGTGAGCGCACCCGGGATGTCGGCGAGGATGCCGATGGTGATTAGGACGGACGTACCGTTACCAATACCGCGCTGGGTGATCTGCTCGCCGAGCCAGAGCATGACGATTGAGCCGGAGGTGAGCAGGCAAACACCGAGGCAGACGAAGAGCGTCTTACTCTCCATCACAACGATGGTACCGGTGAAGTTTCCGAGGCCGATGGCCTGTCCGACCTGCTGCGGATTGCAGAAGGCCCCGAGGAGTAACGCCGACTGGACGACGGCGATGAGGATGGTGAGGTAGCGCGAGTACTGGGCGACCTTCTGGCGGCCAATTTCGCCTTCCTGCTGCAGACGCGCAATCGATGGTACGACCGCCGACATCAGCTGCATGATGATGGAAGCGCTAATGTACGGCATGATACCCAACGAGAAGACCGCGCCCTTGAGGAGCGCGCCGCCCGTGAACATGTTGTACATCGCGACCACTCCGCCCGACGACTTGTCGGCCATGGAGTGATAATAATCCATGATATCCTTCGGATCGATACCAGGCAGCGGGATATTCGCGCCGATACGGGCGACGAACACTAGGGCCACGGTAGCAATCAGCCG
>CAIVYX010000236.1 GCA_903910245.1 uncultured Opitutia bacterium
CCGCCTAAGTTTCTCGCCCTTGGCCCCCCGAGGGCTTTTATCTGCCCTATGCGCATTTATTTCATGGGCATCTGCGGCACGGCGATGGGTAACGCCGCTTTGCTGATGCGCGCCCTAGGTCATGAGGTCATGGGCTCCGACACGGGCATCTACCCGCCGATGTCCGACCACCTCCGTGGCGCCGGCGTCGATATCCTGGAAGGCTGGTCGGCCGAACGCCTTGCCCAGCTGAAGCCGGATTTGGTCGTCGTCGGCAACGTCGCTTCCCGCGGCCATCCCGAAGTGGAGTGGCTCCTCGAAGTCCGCACCCAACCTTACGTCTCTCTCCCAGAACTACTCCGTACCCATTTGCTTAACGATCGCCGCAACGTCGTCGTGGCTGGCACGCACGGCAAGACCACGACGACATGTATGGCTGCGGTCCTGCTCAAGGCTAATGGCACCGAGCCGGGCTGGCTCGTCGGCGGCGTCCCGCGCGACCTCCCGGATTCTTCGCACCCCGGTAAGCAGGGTGGACCCTTCGTCATCGAGGGCGACGAATACGACACGGCCTTTTTCGACAAGCGCAGTAAGTTCATCCAGTACCTCCCGCACGTCCTCGCGATCAACAACTGCGAGTTCGACCATGCGGACATCTTCCGCGACCTCGACGATGTCCTGCGGACCTTCTCGCACGTGATCCGTATCGTGCCGCGCGACGGCGTAATCGTCGCGAATGGCGACGACGCCAACGTTCTCGGTCTGGTGAAGAACGTCTCGTGGGCTCCGGTCGTCCGCGTGGGCATTGGGCCTGGCAACGATGCAATCATCGCCGACTTCCAGGAATCCGCGACCGGCTCATCCTTTACGTTGCTGTGGAGGGGTAAGGAGTGGGGCAGGGTGAAATGGGCCCTCCCGGGACTCTTCAACGCCCGCAACGCGGCGATGGCCGCGGTCTCTGCTGGCCTGCTGATCGACGCTAAGGATCCGACGAAGCTGAAACCTGAGGCGTTGGACAAGTTCCAAGGCGTGCAGCGCCGACAGCAGGTACTCGTCGACCGCGCTGACCTGACAGTCATCGAAGACTTTGGTCATCATCCGACGGCCCTCGACCTGACGCTCGCATCCCTGCGTGCCCGTTATCCGAAGCATCGCCTCGTCGCCTGCTTCGAGCCGCGGAGCAATACCGCCGCCCGCAAGGTGATGCAGGATGCTTTTCGTGAGGCGCTCAAGCAGGCCGATGTCGCCTTCCTTGCTCCGCCCCATCGTGCCGATAAGCTAGGCGAAGAACGCTTCGACAGCGAAGGCGTCGCCGCGGCGATCAGCGCGGCCGGACGGAAGGGCTTCGCGCCCGCCTCGAACGACGCCTTGCTCGCTGAACTCACCGCGCTCGTGAAGTCGGAACAGTCTCCGCGTTGCGTCATCTTCTTCTCGAACGGCGCCTTCGGCGGCATCATCAAGAAGTTCGCCCAATCTGTCGCCTAAGCTAACCGACCAAGCCGAGTGCCTGCTTGGCTTGCGCGGAGTCCTTGGCGATCTGCGTCTGCAGGGCGACGAGGTCGGCAAATTTCTGTTCGGTGCGGAGGCGTCGGACCCAGCGGACACGGACGGTGTCACCCGTGGTCGGTGCGGTGCCGCGGAGCACGTGGGCTTCGAGCAGGGGAGCGACGGGACCGTTTTCGACGGTGGGGCGTTGCCCGTAGTTGGCGACGGCTGGCAGGGCTTCGCCCTTGAAGATGACTTCGACGGCGTAGACGCCGTAGGCGGGCTTTAACTCAGGCTCCCAGGCGATGTTGACTGTGGGGAAGCCGATGGTGCGGCCGAGTCGACGTCCTCCGATGATCGTGCCCTC
>CAIVYX010000237.1 GCA_903910245.1 uncultured Opitutia bacterium
CTGGGTGTCGGCAGCCCGGCCCGGTGCGTACGGGCACTTCGTCTGGCCGAGGAAGATCGGGACGAACTGGTTCATCCCGGCGTTGGTGAAGAGCAGGTTAGGGGAGTCCGGCATCAGGCTCGACGATTGAACGATCGAGTGCTGCTTCGATTTGAAGAAATCGAGGAAGGATTGGCGGACTTGGGCGGAGGTCATGGACGGAAAAGGGAAGGGGTCTTTTTAAGACCCTGTCGGGGGAAAAGGGAAGGGAAATGAGGGGTGGAAGCGGTAAGCGGTAGGCGGTTGGCGGATGGGTAAGTTGATCCGTTGACCAGTTGGCCAGTTGGCCAGGGAGACAATGGCTCAAAGGGAAACCGGAGACCGGATGATTGGCAGGGGGGCCATTTTCAGGTCTCGGGTCTCGGCCATCAGGTATCAGGTTCGGGTGCTCAGGTTCTGGTTCGGGTTCAGGAAATCTGCCCTCTGTCATCCGTCATCGATTCAGCGATCCATTCAGCCCTCCACGCAGTCCTCAACGCAGTCCTCAATTCAGTCATCTGCCCTCTGCCATCGATTCAGTCCTCCCCTCGCGGCTCCGCCGCGTTACTCTCCCGCTGTCATGAGCTCGGTGTGGAGCTGGAAGAGGGCGTGCGCGCTGTCGGCGTAGAAGAGCGAGAGGCGTTCGATGAGTTTCGCATCATGCCACGAGACCACGTTGGCCTTAAAGGTCAGGCGAGCTTCGCCGAGGCCGCCGGGGCGGCGTTGGGAGAGTTCCTGCGAGAAGTGCAGCGTAGACGGTAGCTTCTTCGCATAGCGCTTCTGGTTCGAGAGGAACGCCGCGATCGCGCCGATCTCGGACTGGCCGTCGAGAGTGAGGCTGATGGTCGCTTCGCCGGGCACGTCGCCTTCGCGCGGCTGGTAGAAAGCACGGATGAGCGCCTTCGAGCCCTTAAGCACCACGCGGGCGTTGAAGTCGTCCCGCGCGGTCAGGCGGTACGGCTGTTCATGCGGCTTGAGGTGGTCGGCGACGGCCTTCCAGAGGGCGGGTCTCATGCCCTGACTCTTGCGGAACTGGTGCCCGAGGCAAGCGGACCGCTCGTCATAATCGGACGAGTTATTGACAGGCACGAAAAAGGGCGTGCCGGTCGGCACGCCCTTTGCGGGGAGAAATCCTAAGGATTACTTCTTCTTATTACCCTTACCCTTGGCCGGGGCCGGCGCGGCCTTGGCGGGCTCGCCGAGCGGGTGCTGCTTGAGGACTTCCTCGACGGTGTAAGGCGCGTTGTTCTTGTCCTTGATCTCGGCGCGGACCTTCTTCACCTCGGCGACCTTGACGACCGGTAGGTTGTTGCCGAAGGACTGGCGGACGTAGGTGAGCACGGCGGCGACCTCGTCGTCGTTCATCAGCTGGCCGAGGCCGGTCATCGCGGGCTGACCGGTGGCGATGTCGCCGTAGGTCTTACCGTCGATCGTCTGCGTGCCGTAGAGGCCGTTGAGGACGATCTTGATGCTGCGGTCAGCGTCGCCGTCGAGCCAGCCATTGGCAGGGTAGCCCGGGGTGCGGCCGAGGGGCGGGTAGGCGCCACGAACAGGCTTGCCGGCTTCCTTGGGCATCTCGGCGCCACGGCCGTCGGCCTGGTGACAGGTGACGCAATGGGCTTCGCGGAAGTAGACTTCCTTGCCCTTGTCGTAGAGCTTCTTGTCGTCCTTGGACAGGTTGCGGTCGGTCGGGCCGTAGGAGGTATCCTTGGGGTCGGCGAACTCTTTGAGGTTCACCTTGCCGTTGCCTTCTGGGAGGGAGGCGAGCTGCTTCATCGTCTCGCGGAGACAGTACGAGAGCGTCGCATCCTTTGAACCCTTGAGGCTGGAGGCGGCGGCGATGGCGCGTTCGGTATCTTGGCCCTTGAAGAAGCTCAGGCCGCGGACGCCTTCGAGCTGGACGCGGAGGTTGGCGTCCTTGACGGCGTTCTCCATGATCGCGAGCGCACCGGGGATACGGTCGCGCTGGTAGATGGCGACGCGGACGGCCTGGGCGCGGGCGCGAGGCTCGGGCGACTTGAGCAACTGGCCGATGAGAACGGGATTCACCACGTCATGCCACTGGTGGACCCAGAGGGCTTCGAGGAGGTGGTGGGCATCCTCGACCTTGGTCGGGTCGAACTGCTTGGCCCACTTCTGGGTGGCGGCGATCACCTTGGCGGTGTCGTGCTTGTGGAGCTCGATCTTGGCGCGCTGGCGGACGTTGTCTTCGTGCTCGGTGAGGAGCGCGAGGAGGTTCTCGACGGACTCGCCGTCGACCTTCTTTGGCGTGAGTAGAGGGCGGGACGGATAGGTCAGGCGGTAGAGACGGCCGTGCTGGTGGTCGCGGTTCGGGTCGCGCAGGTGGTGCTGCAGGTGACCGATGAGCATCTGGGACCAGTCCATGACGTAGAGTGAACCATCAGGGGCGACGGCGACGCCGGAGGGGCGGAAGTTTCCGGCCTTCTCCTTGTCGGTCTCGATCAGGTTCGGCAGGATGGTCTCGCCCTTGAGGCTGGCGCCATCCTCGGTGAACTTCGCGCGGAAGATGCCTTGGACGGTGATCACGTTCGTGTTGAGGAACGTGCCCTGCCAGTCGTCGGGGAAGTGGCGGCTGCTGAGGATGGCGGTGCCGGGGCAGGGGCGGGAAGGGCGCTTCCACATCTCGGTGTAGCGCGCGTGGGCTCCGGAGTCGAGGTGGCCGGAGAAGCCCGGGCCGAAGTAGTTAGCGTTGCCGGTGGCATCGGTGATGATGTCGTTACCCCAGTAGTCAAAGACGCGGCCGTGCGGGTTGGCGAAGCCGTAGGGCACGTGGCGGTACAACTTGCTGGTCTGCGGTTCGAAACGGTAGATGGCACCGTTGGTGTTGCGCAGCACGCCGTTGAAGGTCTCGACCTGGGTGCGGTGGAAGACGCCGTCGGAGAGGTAGATGGCGCCTCCTGGTTCATAGCAGATGGAGTTCGTCTCGTGGTGCGAGTCAGCGGCGTCCATGCCGGTGAGCAGGCGTTCCTTCCAGTCGGCCTTGCCGTCGCC
>CAIVYX010000238.1 GCA_903910245.1 uncultured Opitutia bacterium
ACCAGACCAAGGAGCTCGCGCTCACCGACTGGGAATTCCACGGCTGGGGCGGCAAGTTCGAGGCCTCGCTCGACAACCAAGTCCCCGGCAAGATCGCCGCACGCCTCGGCGTGAAGAAATTTAGCTACCCGTTTGAGCTCGAAGGCGGCGGCATCGAAGTCTCTGGTGACGGCCTGCTCCTCACCACCGAGGCCGTGCAGAATAATCCGAACCGCGCCGAAGGCCGCGATGACGCCGCCTTCCACGCCGCCATCCGCGACGGGCTCGCAGTCGATGAACTCCTTTGGATCGGCGAAGGCCTCGCCAACGACGACACCGACGGCCATATCGATAACCTCGCCCGCTTCATCGCGCCCCGCACCATCCTCGCCGTCAGCGAAGCCGACAAGGCCTCGCCCAACTACGCGCCGATGCAGGAGAACCTCAAGCGCCTGCGCGAGATGCGTCCGCGTGGCCAGCGTCTCGATATCCTCGAGCTCCCGCTCCCCAAATCCATCCGCCTCGCCGGACGCGATTTGCCGCCGAGCCACGCGAATTTCCTCATCGTGAATGGCGCCGTCCTCGTGCCGCTCTACGGACAGGATTCCGACAAGATTGCCATGGGTATCGTGGGTGACTGCTTCCCCGGTCGGAAGATTGTCGGCATCGACTGCCGCTTGCTGCTGATCGAAGGCGGCGCGCTGCACTGCCTCAGTCAGCAGCAGCCGGGGTGAGCGCGGCGGAGCCGCGAGGGGGCACGTGGGCACGGTGACATGGGGGCATGGGGCGCAGCGTTAGTTGACCCGTTGAACAGTTGGCCGGTTGGCCAGAGGCAGACAATAGAGGCACGAGGCTCAAAGGGAAACCGGAGACCGGATGATTGGTTGGGGAAATCTTTGTCAGGTCTCGGGTCTCGGCCGTCGGGAGCCAGGATCAGGTGTTCAGGTTCGGGTACAGGTTCAGGACCTGAATTTTGCCCCGCACCCGTACCTGCACCTGATAACCCGCACCTGAGACCTGAGGGCCGAGACCTGGGACCTGAAAATACATACCGGTCTCCCTTGAGCGCCGCGTCGATCCTGGCCAACTGGCCAACCGATCAACCGGTCAACTCATCTGCTGATTACTTCTTCGGTTTTATTTTCGTCGCGCAGGCGCAGTCGCCGGCGCAGCCGCCTTCCTTGCGACGACGAGCCGCGGCGAGCCAGCGGCGGATCAGCCAGCCGGCAGCGACCCCGACGATAGCCCCGACGATGACGGCTTCGGGGTTCATGTGAGGCGGATGACGACCTGATAGACGGCCGTCCCGGCGACCCAGGCGAGGGCCGTCATGTAGACAAAGGAACCCGCCGCCCACTTCCAGCCGCCAGTCTCTTGAGCAAGCGTCGCAATCGTTGGGCCGCACTGCGAGCAGAGGGCGAAAAAGACCATCAGCGCGAGCACCGCGGCAAGGGAGAAGATCGGGGTGCCAGCGCGCGGACCCTCGGACCACTTCGCATCTTGCATCGCCTTACGGAGCTGGCGGCTATCGGCCTCCGCGCCTTCGCCGACGGAGTAGGTCACGCCCAGCGTCGAGACGATGACCTCGCGGGCCGGGAAACTGGCCAGCACGCCGACGGTGATCTTCCAGTCGAAGCCGAGCGGGTCGAAGATCGGCTGCACCGCCTTGCCGAAGCGCCCCATGTAAGACTGTTCAACGTAGGCCGCCTGCACCTTCGCTTTCACCACCTCTTCGGCGGCCGTCGGGTTGGCCGCCTTGATACGGTCGGCGACCGATGCGGCGCGGGGGAAATAGGAAAGCGCCCACACGATGATCGTGATGGCGAAGATGACGGTACCGGCCTTCGAGACGAACTCGGCGGCGTTCTGCCACATCCGCCAGAGGACATCACGTGGCTTGGGCATCTGGTAGCGCGGCAGCTCGAGGACGAACGGCTGCGGCTTCACCTTGAGCACGAGACGGGTGAGTACGAACGCGGTCGGGACGGCGAAGAGTAGGCCGACGCAGTGCATGCCAATCATCACGACGGATTGCCAGCCCGGGCCATAGATCGGACCGATGAAGGCGGCGCACATCAGCGCATAGACCGGGAAGCGCGCCGAGCAGCTCATGAACGGCACGACGAAGGCGGTCGCGAGCCGGGCCTTAGGGTCTTCAATCGTGCGCGTGGAAAGTAGGCTCGGAATCGCGCAGGCAAAACCGGAGAGCAGCGGCACGAAGCTCTTGCCGTTGAGGCCGCACCAGCTGAAGAGGCGGTCCATGATGAACGCCGCGCGGGCCATATAGCCGCTGTCTTCGAGAATCCCGATGAAAAGGAACAAGATCAGGATCTGCGGCAGGAAGACCAGGAAGGCCCCAACGCCCCCGATGATGCCGTCCGCCAGCAGGCTTTGGAGCATCGGATAGGCGTCGAGTTGCGGCGCAACGATGGCCTTCGTCCAATCGACCCCGGACTGAATCCACTCCATGGGGAACTTCGCCAGCCAGAAGACGGAGCCGAAGAAACCCAACATGATGCCCAAGAATAGGACCGGGCCGAGGAAACGATGCAGGAGCAGACGGTCGACGGCCGCGCTGCGGCCGGCCTTACCAGCGCCTTCGGTCACCACGCCTTCGAGGATGAGGCGAAGGTGCGCATAGTGCACAAGCGGCTCGGCAGCCATCGGGTTGTAGCCAGAATTGCGGACGCGATCGCGGGCGGAGCGCAAGGTCTTCTCCCGCTGGGCGAGGGTCCAGCC
>CAIVYX010000239.1 GCA_903910245.1 uncultured Opitutia bacterium
CTCTGCCGCATGCTGAAGCGCCAGGTCGATCGCGCGACGAAGGCTGACTCGGTCCGTCCCCGCGAAGGCGTGGCGATGGTCGACCTCTACGAACGCCTCATCCGCGGCCGCACTTACCTGATCCCGCACCGCGAAGAGCTGAAGTCAAAGAAAGCTTCGAAGAAGAAGTAAGCGGAGCTATCGCTCCGCAGGGCTAGGGCCAGAGCTAGGGCTAGGATCTTGATGATTCCTAGCCCTCTTCTTTTGTATTCTACCCCTGCCCTGTCCCTAGCCCTAGCCCTGCCCCTATTCTGGCCTTCAGGCCAGAATGAGCTTCAACTTCTTCAGCTCTTCCAGCATGAGCGGAGGCGCTTCGCGCAGATTTTCGTAGGAGTCGACGTGTGCGAGCCAGGCCCAGTGATCACCGCAATCAATGCGCTCCATGAATTTCAAACGTAGTGTCGCAATGGAACCTTTGAGCATGAACAGACCTTCACCGACATGTTCAATCTGGTCGCCCAACTGGGAAATCTTGTCCGTTGAATTGCCGGACTTCTTCCCGAGCAGCTTAATGTGATTGGCCTGATCCTTCGCCATGTAGTTGAGCAGGCCGATGGGATTCGCTTCTAGGTTCGCGAGGGTCTTGGTGTCCTTGTATACGCCGATGATAAAACGCTTCGGCTTCATCGAAATCGGGGTGACGTAACTGCAAATGTTCAGATTGCCCTTCCCGTTCGCCGTAGTGGCGAGGCTATAGATAGGTCCGTCCACACGGTTCCATGGTTTAACGCGGATGCCAGGCATAGTCGGGGGGTCCTACTTCTACCCTAAAATAAGACGCTTGTTCCCTATTTATTCTGTCCCCCAGGGCAGCCCTGACCTACAACCTCGCCATGGCCTTCCCGGTCAACCTGCCGCCTCTCCTATGAACCCGATCGTCGCCCTTCATGGGTTCACCGGCCAAGGGGCAGATTTCGACCCCCTCCGCGCCACCCTGCCCCCGGGTACGAGCCTTTCGGCCCCTGATCTGCCCGGACATGGGTCTAAAAGCCTCCTGAGGGACCTCCCCGCCTATTCCCTGCCTGCCCACCTAGATATCATCTCCCAGGCCGCCACGGCCTCTCAGATCACCCTCATTGGCTACTCGATGGGAGGTCGACTGGCCCTCCACTGGGCCATCGCCCACCCGGAACGTATCCAGCGCCTAATCCTGATCGGTGCGAGCCCCGGCTTGGCCACCCCGGAGGAACGCGATGAACGGCGCCTCGGCGACGCTACCCTAGCGGAGTTCATCCGCACCCGCGGACTAGAAGCCTTCTTTAAGTATTGGCACAATCAGACGTTCTTCCAGCCGATGTTGCACCTACCCAAGGAACGTCTCGAGCCCATCCTCGCCAGGCGCGCGCAAAACGATCCCGAAGGGCTGGCGCTCAGCTTGGAAAATATCGGCACCGGGACACTCCCCTCTCTCTGGCATCGGCTGAAAGAAATCCGCTTCCCGGTCGACCTCGTCACCGGCGAACATGACGTGAAGTTCACGCGCCTCGCCCATGAGATGGGCGCTCATCTTCCGAAAGCGCGCCATAGCCTCATCGAAGGCGCCGGCCACGCGTTGCACCTGGAAAAGCCCGCCGACCTCGCGATGCTCCTCCCATAAGAAAGCCGCCCATCAGGCGGCTTTCGAAAACGGATCTGGTCCCGAACTTAGGCGAAGACGCCCGTCTGCGGAGCAGCCTTGTTGCCGACCTGCATCGGACGACCAGCCGGGGTGATGATGTCGGTCTGTACCGGCAATCCGGCGGCGTGCGCGATGGTGGCATGGAGACTGCCCGGCGAGACGCCGTTCTCCTTAGGCGCATAGCCTTTCTCGTCGCTGGCGCCGAACACGAAGCCGCGCTTGACGCCGCCGCCCGCGAGGACGGTGGAAAAGACGAGCGGATGGTGACCGCGGCCGCCCCCTTCGAAACTGGGCTTACGACCGAACTCGGAAGCGACGACGACCAAGGTGGTGTCAAGGAGTCCCTTGGACTCGAGGTCCTGGATCAAGGTGGCGTACACGCGGTCGAAATCGCCGCCGACCTCTTCCATGCGATCGTCGAGCGTGGCATGCATGTCCCAGCCGCCGATGGCGACCTCGACGAAACGGACGCCGTTCTCGACCAAGCGACGCGCCAGGAGACAGCCCTGACCGAACTTGCTCTTGCCGTAACGCGCCTTCGTCTCGGCCGATTCGGCCGCGAGGTCGAAGGCCTTCAGATCCGTGCTCTTCATGAGCTGGAAGGTCGATTCGTAGAATTCGTTGTACGACTTGACGCTCTCGTCCGTAGCCTTGCCACCGAAACTCGAGTCGAGCTGGGCGAGGAGGCCGGCGCGCTTGGCGACGGTCGCTTCGCTCACGGGGCTCTTGGTGTCGAGGAGGCCGTCCGCGGGATTGAGGATCGGCAGCGGCGAGTAGGCGGCCGGGAACCAGCCGTTGCCGTGATTAGATGAACGGTTGACCGTGACGGAAGAAGGCAGGGTCTTGTGGCTCGAACCCAGGAAGTGCTGCGCCCAGGCGCCGAGGGTCGGATGCTGGAGGGTGCCGCGCTGTTCGAAGCCGGTACGCATCAGGTAGGCCGCCGAGGCATGGACGCCGACCTTGGCGGTCATGGAACGGATGACGGTGATCCTGTCGCTGATCTTGGCCGTCTGCGGGAGATAGGAAGTCAGCTGCATGTCGCCCTTGGCCGAGACGATCGAGCCAGGCCCCTTGGAGGCGCCGGTCTTGGGGTCGAAGGTATCGATGTGCGACATGCCGCCGTTCAACTGCAGGAAGATCACGCGCTTGGCCTTGCCGAAGCCCGGCAGGCCGGCGTTAGGCGCCTTCGCGGCGCCCGGCGTCTCGGCGGCCTCGGCGATCCGGGTGAAGAACGGCAGGACGCTCAGGCCGAACGAGACTTTGGCGCACTTCTCGATGAAGCTGCGGCGGTCCTCGGGATGACGGAGGAGATTGGCGGAGGGGAGGATGCTCATTGGACGAAGAGGAATTCGCGGGTGTTGGCGAGGACCCAGGCCAGGTCCGTCAAGGCGAGGCCGTCCGCCAGCGACTGGCTCGCGGCGCCGAGTTCCTTGGCGGTCGGCTTGCGCGAGAGATAAGAAAGATAAAGAGACGTGACCTGCGCGTCCGGGGCCTTCTCCTTCGTGGCGTCCATGACGGCGGCGGAACGGACGTCGGCGACGAGCTTGCCGACGGAGCCGTTCATCATCTGGAGGACCTGCGGGACGCTGCCGTCGTTGGTCGCGGAATCGGCCAGCAGGCGGTCACCCTGGCCCCAGAGGCGCAGGAAGTGGGTCTCGGGCGAAGGCTGCGGCAGTTCGCTGGCGCGTGCCAACATGAGCGAGAAGCGGGAGACGGGCTTGTCGCCGTCATAACCGTTGGCGAGACCCATGGTCGAACCCCCGCCGACTTTCTTAGGGCCGGCCTTGCCGGAACCGGAGAAGGCCGCCTTGGTGCGGTCCACGGCGTTCTTGATTTCGGCCAAGGTCACCTTGCCGGCCGGGAGCGCCATGGCCTTGAGATCATCGCCGCGACGGAGCAGGACGTTGTCCGCGTAGGTGCCGACGGCGGTGACGATCAGGCTGTCCCAGACCTGCTCGGCGCTGAGACGACGGACGAGCGGGCCGTTGAAGAGATACTTGGCCTTGCCGAGGTCGGGCGTGGCGCTGGCCGAAGCCTGGTAGGTCTTGGAGTTATAGATGACACGCTGGACCTCGCGCAGGTCGAACTTGGCCGCCTTCATGACGAAGGTGAGGTGGGCCATGAGCTCGGGGCTGCTTGCTTCCGCGAGGTCGTCGATGTCGTTGACGGGCTCGATCACGCCGAGGCCGAAGGCCTTCTTCCAGATGCGGTTGGCGATGTTGGTCGCGAAGCGCGGGTTCTGCGGGCTGGTCAGCCAGCGGGCGAACTCGTCGCGCAGCTGCGACGGATTCTTGGTGTTGACGTTATAGACCGGCAGGGATTTCTCGCCCTTGCTCCAGGCGATGAGCGCAGGCGTCACGGGGTCGCCGGCCTTGGCGTCCTTGTATTTATAATCCTTGGGGAAAGTCAGCTTCTGCTTGACGGAGTCCTCCATCCGGAACGTGTTCATCTGCTCGATCTTGAGCGTGGCGGCCTTCGGCAGGCTGGCATCGGACCGGACCGCCATCTTGATGGCGCTTCCGATGGCTTCGTCCTTGCCGTCGGTGGCGCCGAAGAAGGCAGCCATCTGATAGAAGTCGCGCTGCTTCCACTCGGCCAAAGGATGGTCGTGACACTGGGCGCAGGCCATGTTGGTGCCCAGGAAGGTGGTCATGAGGTTCGAGACGCCGTCCAGCGGCATCTCGGCGTCGAAGAGCATAAAACCGGTCGCACCGTTGTCGCTGAGGCGACCGTCCGCGGTGATCATCTCGGAGACGAGCTTGTCCCACGGGGTATCCGCGGCGAGACGGGCCTTGAGCCAATCCTCGAAGGTGAACGCCGGCACGGCCTTGGCGAAGGTGTCCTTGACGCGCAGGAGGTCCGCCATCCAGTTGAACATCTGCATGGTATAGCCCGACGAGGACAGGAGCTCGTCGATCAGCTTGGCCCGCTTGTCGGGCGCCTTGCTTGCGAGGAAGGTCGATGCCTCCAGCGCCGTCGGGACACGCCCCGCGGCATCGAGATAGATGCGGCGCAGGAACTGCTCGTCGGTGGCCGGGGCATTGAGCGTCTGCTTATTGGCGACGAGGACCGCGCCGACGAGGCGATCGATGTCGGCGGCGGCCGAGGCGATCACGGCCGGACTGAAGGTGCTGGTGCGATTGCGGTCGACGCAGGTCTTGGCGAAAGCGATGTCTTCGGCGGAAAGCAGTTCGGTCTTGAAATGGAATGTCCGACCGTCCCGCGACTGGAGGGTGATATACTCGCCGGCCAGGCCGCAGAAACGCGCTTCCAGCTTCTGGCCTTCCTTGTCGGTCCAGGCATGCCAGATGGCGGGGCGTTCCCCCAGCGCGGCGACCGGAGCGGCCGGCGGCGCGACGACCTTGATGACCGGCTCGGCCTTCTTGGTGTCCTTTTTGCCCTCCTTCTTAGGGGCGGCGTGGACAGACAGACCCAGGCAAAGGCAGGCAAACAAGGCTAGGCGACGCATAAGGGGGTTCACTGACTATAGAACCCCACCTACCGATTGATAGTTTCATCTCATCTTCAGGTGAGGGGACACCCCACCCACCCTGCCCCCGGCTTACTCCGCCCGACTCTACTCCACCACCAAGACCCCGCGCATGAGCTGCGAATGGCCCGGGAAGGAGCAAAGGTACGTGTATCGTCCCGGCTCCTTGGGCGCATTGAAGTAGACCGTGGTCTTCTGACCAGGATCCAGCATACGAGAATAGCAAAGGACCTCTACAGTCTCGGGCACGTAATGACGGGCGTAACCATCCGGAGCCGCCACCATCTTAGCCGAAAGCTCAGCAACCTTCTCCTCCGCGCCTTTGGCAACGAGGACGAAGTTATGCGGCATGATGTCGGGATTCTCGAAGAGTAAGGCGATGCCCTCCCCGGCCTTGGCCCGCAGCTCTTTCTGAGCATACTGCAAGGCGTTGCCGGCCTGGAGCTTGATCTCCCGCACCGGACCACGGCACATCTCAATCTCCCACTTCACCGGATTAGCCTTACCTGTCGCGATAGGCGCGGCGTGCTCGTGCGACTTGTCCTTAGGTACCGCAACATAACCGGTGAAATCCGTGAAAGGCTTATCTAGATGATGTGCAGTGAGGAAGACATCCTGAGCACGGTCGGCGGTGACACCGACTCGGAGGTGAATCTGGCTCGCAGGTACGAGCTGCGGGATCTCGAGGAACAAGGTCTTACCGCCGTCAAGGACCTGGGCGCTCTTTACCGCGAGGACATCGTGTCCGGGGCTCTCGGGATATTTTACTGAATACTCGGGTGAACCATAGGCTGGGCCGTAGAGGTAATTCCAGCACTGGGCGAAATGCGCCGAAGCTTTTCCAGCGATAGCCGGATCGAGCGGGTGATCGAAGCGCAAGAGCACGCCGTTGTCACGCGCCTCATGGCCGATGAGCGTCGGGAAGCTCCCGCCGACATGTCGAACGCGATGAATCGCCCCGTCCTCGGGTGTATAACTGCCCCACCCGATCATGCCGCTGACATAGAGGTGGCCATCCTTCGGGCCGAAGCGCCCGTGTTGCGGACCAGTCACGAAGTTTCCGGTCAGCTTCGTGGCCGCAGACTGCCAGACGCCTTCGAGCAGCTGTCGCGACACGAGCCACGCACTACCGGTGCCAAAGGAGAAGTGGAGGAAGTTTCCTTCGCCCTTCAGAGCCGGCCATTCCTTGTCCGAGAGGAAGACCTGGCCACCGCACGAATTGTCTTCGCCCCGGGGAAGCTGCAGGATCGGAAGAGTCGTCGTGACGCCAGCCTTAGGACCGCCGGCGCCGAAATGCGTGCCGGCATTGAGGGAAGTATCGACCTGAAAGACCGCTGATGCGGGCGTCCAGTTGCCTTCCTGCCCGTTCGAGAGGACGAACCTGCCGTCAGGGGTGACACTGAGTCCGTTGGGGTTGCGCAAGCCGGTCGCGAGGACTTCTACCTTATTAGGCTGGCTCAGGCGCAGAATACCCTGATTGCCCGACGAAGTGTAGAAACGCCCCTGTGCATCGACGTCTAATCCGACGATGAAATCATGGCCGCCCGGCGACGTGGTCATGGCGTTGTTCACGCACTCATAGAAATCCGCCTCATCATCGCCATTGAGGTCATGCAGACGGGTGATCTGATCGCGCCCAAGCACGTGGAGCGTGTCGTCGACGATCTTGACGCCCAGCGCCTGATGTAGTCCGGTCGCGAAACGCTTCCAGCGGACATGGTCGAGTTTCTCGTCGAGGCCCTTCACGAGCCAGACTTCGCCGGTCATGGTACAGACGGCCGCGGTACCGTCCTTGAAGAAGTCGATACCGGTGATGAAGAAGATGGTGTCGTAAGGACGGGGTGACTTCGGCCCAAGGATGTTCGGCGGAAGGATGGTGTCCGTCGCGAAAGGCTGCTGGCCGCCGAGCTTCGCTGAGCCTTCGAACCAACCCGGCCACTGCGCTTTGCCGCCCTTCATGAGGTGGGGTAATTCCGAGGCGGGGCGTTCACCATCCCACGCCGTGGCCAGCCATTCCTGTCCGTCCCTGAGGTACGAGAACACGATGTTGTCACCATGGCGGTAGAACCCGTGGTATTTCCAATCGCCCCTAGGGGCGACGCCGGGTTGTTTACTGGTCACGGTGCCTGCCATGATGGCGCTGCTGTTAAAACCGTGTCGCCCTGAGCTCAACTTGATGAATCCGCCTTTCCAGCGAACCGGGAAAGATAACGACAGAGGATCGAAACAGGCCCCACCGGAACCTTGGACGCAGACACCCTTGGGAATGATCAAGCCAGCACCACGAAACACCCCACTGAAAAGAGGACCATGCTGGGCCTTGTCCCATCGATCATCCTTCCACGTGACGGCGTCGTTCTGATTCCCCCAGTGCCCTTGATTACCGCCATCCAGACCGGGATACACGGCCAGTAGTTCAGGCATGGGCTGCTTGCCCATGGCTTCGATGGCCTGCTTGGCATAGAAATCGAAGGTGCGGTCGCGGTTCACGAAATGCCCAGAAGTCAGATTATCCGCGGCGCGCAACGGACCAAGCACTGGCGCGAACGGCGCGATGGGCGGAGCCTTAGGTACGACCTTGGCCTCACCGAGTTCGTCAAACGACCATAGTCCCAAAGTGATGTCCATGCGCTTACGCGGTCCCTTAATCCAAGTGGTAGGTTCGTTCGCCCCACGCGAGATTCTGACATCATCGATGACTCCGTCGCAACCAATCGTTCCTTCGACGAGACGTCCGAGTCCGATTTGTCGCTGTTGAGCCGAACGATCCTTGCCGGCCGCGCCAGGCTTTCGTTCCAAAACCGACTTACCATCCAGCCAGATCTTAACGGCCTCGTCGCTGAGGCTCACAAGGATGTCGTGCCACTGGCCATCACAGATATCGACACCGGTGTCGAAGTCTCCCCCTCGACCAGGCAGATAGACGCTCAAGGCGCCTCGCTTGGCATGAGTATAGACCTCCCAATGCGCGCTCGCGGCCTTCTCGCTGCTGGAGACGAGGATGTTAAATGCGGTCTTACCATC